>JAUWLO010000119.1 GCA_030613605.1 Gammaproteobacteria bacterium
AACATTCACGCCGGTTTCACGATGGGCATTCACCGCCATGGCGGGTTGACCATTTTGAATAACGAATCCGGTACGATCCACCAGACGCACTTCAATGTCGGCAACATCGCGCAAATAAACCGGCCGACCCTCACGCCATTCCAGCACCATTTCACCCAGATCTGCCACATTGTACTGGCCGGCAAAGCGCAGCGTGTAACGACGTTTGCCAACATCAACAAAACCACCCGAGGTATCTTTGGCGCCACCGGCCAAAGCGGCCACTTTGGGTAACTCAACACCCAGACTCGCCGCACGATAAGGGTCAAATGTAATACGCAATTCGCTTTCGCGGCCACCACGCACTTCGGAGAGCGCCACACCGGGCACACGTTCAAAACGGGTTTGAACAACTTCTTCTATGTAATCCTGATAACTGGCAATATCGCGCGTATTGCCTTCGACGGGTTTGAGAATAAACCAGGCAATGGCACGGGAACGGCCGCCAATGGCATTAAGCGTAGGCTCATTGGCATCGGCGGGATAACGTTGCACACGGTTAAGACGCGACAACACTTCCAGTAAACTTCTACGAAGATCGGTACCCACCTGAAAGGTCACTGTGATAGAACCCCGGCCGCGCTGAGCACGAGCGAGAATTTCTGTCATGCCTGGCAGGCCACGCAACACATCTTCCTGCGGTTCGATAATTTCCGATTCCACTTCTTCAGGCGCCGCCGCACGCCATATTGTGGTAATCGTAATTTGAGGGCGTTCAACTTCAGGAGTGAGCTGTACGGGCAGACGGCCCAAGCTGATCAGGCCAAACATGATTGCCAGCAACACCGCCACCACAACAGCGACGGGGTTACCAAGGCCTAGACGGGTGAGAGTCAAACTACTTCCCGTTACTTTCTTTTTTATTTAGAGGAGTGCCATTCTTTTTATCAACGGATTCGGCATTAAGAATTTTTACCGTTTGCCCTGGACGCAAACGTTCACCTCCGCGCGTCACCACACGATCACCGACTTTAATGTCGCCTGTGATGGCCACTAAAGGACCGCTGGCAACACCAATCTGGATGGGTACACGCTCAGCAGCACTCTCCTGATTCACACGAAACACTGCAGCACCATCACGGCGTAACACTAACGCATCGCGCGGTATTGCCAGAACTTCTCTGGCAATCGCAGTGGGCAATGCAATTCGCACGGGTCGACAAATGGTCCAGCCGTTTTCAGGAAGTGATAATCGTAAATCCAGCAGGCGTGATCGCATATCACCGGCCGCCACCAGGGCGCGCACGGTTACCTGCTTTTCTTCTGCATTTACTTTGAGTGTTAGCACATCACCTTCACGTACGAAATCGAGCGTATCCAGAGGTACACGCGCCTGCACTTCAAGCTCATGGCTATCGACCAGGCCAAGCACTTCATCACCGATACCGGCACGCTCACCACGGCGCATGAGTCGCTCTACCACGACACCTGCAAAAGGTGCGCGAATAAAATGACGCCGCTTTTCTTCGCGCGCCAATTTGAGCCGAGTGCGAGAAATACGTAATTCATTACGTGCCACCTCTCTATCTGCACGAGTTCTATCAAGCAATGTTTGGGACGCATTGCTCTGCCTGGCAAGTCGGTTTAAACGTTTCACCTCACCCTTAAGAAAACCCAGATTGGCGCGGTCACGTTCTACTGCCGCCTTAAATTCTTCAATTTTAAGTTTCACAAAGGTTGAATCTATTTTCACCACCACATCATCTTCTGCCACCTGCGTACCCACTTCAGCAACGTAAATAATTCTGCCTTCCACTTCCGTTGCCAGGCGCGCCTGATGCCGACTGATCACCGTACCCGCCACCCAGGTTTGCGGTGCCATAAACACCAGCCGGGCGGACTCCACCATCACTGGCGCGGCACGACCGCCCGGTGCTGCCTGCACAGTCATGCCATAAAACATCAGCGTTGCAACAAACATGGTTCGACATATTCTGCACATTGATTTAACTGTCACCTGAAACAAAACCTTCTCCCAACCTTTCAAAAACGTGTTATTTATTTTTACGATGAATGATTTCTATTTTGATAATGGATTTCCCTGCTCATCCAGGCTGTCATCAATCCATGGCGTCATTTTGTGGCCGATCAGTTCGATCTCGCCACCCATAACTGGCGCCAGCAGGGTAATAATGTGGTTAACACGTTTATTCCCTTCATGAATAACCATGTACTCCAGAATAAAAAACTTTCCTGAAAATCGGGTGTCAGCCTGACTTCTTTTAAGCTCATAGGATTTCATGGCACCGCGTTCTTCACTCAAGGTTCTAAGCTTTCGCTCCCATCCTTCGCGTGTTTGCTTTACAAAATAACTGTCCGGGTATTGTTTAATAGCCAGCGGATAATCTCCTGCCTTGAGTGCATCCAGCAAAGCTGCCGCCTGTTTCTCTACCGCCGGATTGGTGGATGAATTTGCACCGCGATTATTGTTATCGCAGGCAAACAACAGCATTGTTAACACGATAGCCAGGACAACATGGAGGGAAATTCTGCTCACGTCTTTTTTCAAAAAGAAACCTTCTATCACTGTGGAATTTATAATCTGAACATGGCTTTTAAGACCACCGCTAACGGTACCACACCAGCAACCGCTTTAACCAAGATTCAGGGGGACAAACAGTGCTTCAGACGAGTGTACGATCAAGGCGGCGATAGCCAATAGCCTCGGTGAGGTGTTGTGTTTGAATGTGTGGCTCATCTGACAAATCAGCGATGGTGCGCGCCACTTTGAGAATGCGGTGGTAGGCTCGCGCCGAAAGCCCTAGTTGATCGATAGCCCGCTCCAGCAGTTTGCTGTCGTCATCACTCACCCGACAGTATTTTTCCACCTCACGATTTTTTAATCTCGCGTTGGCACAACCGGAACGAGAACTCTGACGCTCTCGCGCCGCTGCCACACGGCCGCGCACCTGTGCCGAGTCTTCACCACGATTTTTTGGATTTGCCCGCAACACCTCGCGCGGCACACTGGGCACTTCCACATGCATGTCGATACGATCCAGCAATGGCCCTGACACCCGTGCCCGATAACGCTGTACCTGCTCGGAAGTACAGTGGCAACGACCATTACTGTGTCCCAGATACCCACAGGGACAGGGGTTCATGGCGGCAATTAACTGGAAACGGGCCGGAAATTCTGCCTGCCGCGCCGCACGCGAGATCGTAATAGACCCAGACTCCAGCGGTTCCCTCAACACTTCCAGCACCCGCCGATCAAACTCCGGCAATTCATCCAGAAACAGTACACCGTGATCGGCCAGCGAAATCTCTCCCGGTCGGGGCGTACTGCCGCCACCCACCAGGGCAACGCCCGAGGCCGTGCGATGCGGAGCCCGGAAAGGTCGCTGCCGCCAGCGGCTGACATCAAATCCCCGGTCACTCACCGAGGCCACAGCAGCCGTTTCCAGTGCTTCGATTTCATTCAACTGCGGCAGAATACCGGGTAAACGACTGGCCAGCATAGTCTTTCCCGTTCCCGGAGGGCCAATCAGCAACAGACTGTGTCCACCTGCGGCTGCCACCTCCAGTGCCCGCCTGGCATGAAACTGGCCGCGTACATCGGCCATGTCTTCCACCATGTCATTGCAGGCTGTTTTTTCGGGCAACACAGCCACTCCATTTTTTCGCACCGATTCCAGTTTTTGTATTCCATTAAGATGCGCGCAAATATCCAGCAGATGACCCGGCGCAAAAATTTCCGCACCATCGACCAACATAGCCTCTGCGCCATTTTGTCGGGGGATGACCAGCTTGCGTCCCGCATCACGGGTTTGAATGGCGGCCGGCAATACGCCGCGTATATGCCGAAGCTCTCCGCCCAGGGCCAGTTCACCCAAAAATTCATAACGCGATAAGGCCTCGGCCGGAATCTGACCAGAGGCAGCAAGTATGCCCAGGGCAATAGGCAAATCAAAACGGCCGCCATCTTTAGGCAAATCTGCGGGAGCAAGATTGATGGTGATGCGCCGCGCCGGAAATTCAAAATTGGAATTTATTAATGCACCTCGAACACGGTCCTTGCTCTCTTTTACCGCGGCTTCGGGCAAACCCACAATGGAAAGACTGGGCAGACCATTGGAGAGATGAACTTCCACCGTTACCAATGGCGCATCAACACCCGTTTGGGCACGGCTATAGGCAACCGCTAATGACATACGTTGGCACTTACGTTAGGAAATATATGGGAAGAGAGAAAATACAACATGGCGTTCCGTGCCTATGGCTGTGAGTGACTGTTGGCTGCGAGCAACCGTTAATCGTTATTAAAAATAAAAAAATTACGCCGTGTGATGACTAACCCTTAATCTGTTTTTCCAGATCGGTAACACAGGCCTCCAAAGCCTCCAGCTTTTCCCTCGTGCGTTGCAAAACGGCTGACTGCACTTCAAATTCTTCACGGGTGACCAAATCCAGTTTGGCAAAAGTTGCCTGCATGGCAGCACGCAGGTTTTTTTTCACATCGCCCTGAATATCGCTGAATCCCGGTGGCAGGGCATCCGCCACGCGGCGAGTTAACTCATCAAGCTGTTTGGGATCAAACATGGCAACCTCGGTATAATCTTTATTATATTGTTCATTATTTGAACACTGTATTTAAACGCATCGCGAATAAGGAAACTTTCACTTGCGGTACGTCGTGTTAGTGGTATTGTGCCGTTTTTTCATCGAAGTCACAAAATTTGGCCAATAGGCTTACTAGCGCTTTTAAAAGAATAATAAACATGTCCAGCACAAGAGGAAATACTATGAAAATCTCTACAAACCTAATGAAACAGGCGGGTCTGGCGACCCTGATCGCACTCACCGGATCATCCACACTGGCTTTTGCCGCCGAAAAAAGCGGCGGAACTATAACTGGTAATATTGCCGCTACCTCAACTTATGTATGGCGCGGCCTCCCCCAAACAGCTGATGCCGCCCTGCAAGGTGGTTTTGATTATTCTACATCCGAAGGCATTCACGCCGGGGTGTGGACATCCAATGTATTTGGCGGTTCTGAGCTAGACGTTACTGTTGGTTTTGCAGGCGCTGCAAAGGGTTTTAGCTACGACGTAGGCCTTATTGTTTACACCTACCCACAATACGAAGCAGCGGCACTCCCTGGCCAAGATTTCAACTTTAACGAGCTGTATGCCAGCATCTCCAAAGACATGCTGAATGCTCGTTTTTCTACCTCATCAGAGGCTGGCAGCTACATTGAGATAAATGCCAACTTTGAGGAAATCGCCAAAGGTCTTGATCTGGGGCTGCACTTTGGTTCTTATGATGTCGACGTGGATTTCGATGGCCTGCCTGGCGAAGACTACAACGACTACAACGTTAGCCTGGCTACCAGCGTGAATGGCTTTGGTGTGAGTTTCACTCTGAGCGACACCAATCTGACAGATGACAGCTACCGCACGTTTATCACAGTATCGAAGGACTTCACCCCATAAAGCAGAAACCTGAAGTAGCCTTCATCGGCTATTTCTGACAACCCGTTCTTCGATAAAAGAAAACGGCGAATCTGGGATTTCGGGTTCGCCGTTTTTTTAATCTCATTCCAGACGGAAATCTGTCTCCCCGGAATCATCACAAACACCCCTCCACGCACCAATCAGGTGCATCAATATGGTGCGCTTGCCTTTAAAAATCACCATCACAGTGCACTAAAAGCACCCACTTTTAGCCAAAATTTCATCTAACACATTGTAAATATAACACTTTTTGTTATTGGCACAGCCAATGCAACAAGCCTCTCCGAAACACTCAGATTTCAACCGTACAACTAACAATTTTCGAACACTTTTTTAAAAAATTGGAGAGGAACACAATGAAAAAAATGACAACTGCTTTAGTACTTGGCAGCGTACTGGCTGCATCCAGCCTGATGAGCGGCGCGGCTATGGCTGAACTCAGCGGCAACATCGGCGTGACCAGCAACTACCTGTGGCGTGGTGTGACCCAATCCAGCGACATAAGCGCTGTATCTGGCGGCATTGATTACGCCCACGAGAGTGGTTTCTATGCAGGCACCTGGACTTCCAACCTCAGTGGTAATGACTATGAGCTGGATCTGTATGCCGGTTACGGCATGAAAGCTGGCCAGGTAGACCTGGATTTTGGTGCTATCAGTTATGAATACCCTGTCAGCGATACATATTTCCGTGAGGCTTACGTGAATGCCAGCATGAACATGATTACCCTTGGCGCTGCCTACACTTTCGGTTCCGATGCCGACACCACTCCCACATTCAGCGATGGAGACATCTACATTTCTC
>JAUWLO010000198.1 GCA_030613605.1 Gammaproteobacteria bacterium
TCATGGTTTGACTGTTCGTTTTATAAATGTGGAATATCAGCACCGGTATTTAACCGCGCTTTTTTTGCGAAAAAAGTCAAAAATGACAGCTTTGGATTTCGTTGTGCCAAGACGGCAGATGACAGATAGACGGGTAAAGAGGAAAGGAGTTGTGTGGGTGAATGAGCGTTATTGGCTGTTAGGTGTATTGGTAGTGTTGCTGATTGCATGCGACAAAGAAAATACTGATGTTGTTGATAAAACAGTTGGATCCAGTGTGGCGCAGGTGTTGGTGTCTGCGGGTAAATTTACCCGCGGCAGCAATAAAAAAGATGATCTTGCTATGCGTCAGAGGTATGGGTTTCCTGCGCCGCTGTTTCTGGATGAGCATCCTCAGAGAAAGATCAATCTTGATGCATTCAAGATTGATACCTACGAAGTCACGAACATACAATTCAAAACATACCTTATGAAAACCAGGCGAATGCTGCCTTATTTATGGATGAGTAGTGGTTATGCTATTACTGAAGAGCAATTAAAATTGCTGGATGTAAAAAAACTGAGAAAAATGGCAACGGACGTTTTTTTGCTGGATGTCGATACGCGCACAATGGATAGTGCGTCACTGCTTGGCGCCATGATGACAAAGCAAAAAGAGCAGGATAATTTACCCGTTAGCAGTATTAGCTGGTTTGCTGCGAAAGCCTATTGTGAATGGCGACAAAGTCGCTTGCCCAGCGAAGCCGAATGGGAAAAAGCCGCGCGTGGCCCTGATGGGCTTGAATACCCCTGGGGAAACCAGTGGGATCCGAAAATCACCAACACCGGAGATGATGGCAACTGGGATGAGGGCGTGGCTCCTGTCGGTTCCTATAAAAATAATCTGTCGCCTTACGGTGCGTATGACATGGCCGGTAATGTCTGGGAGTGGGTGGAGGACTGGTATGAGCCTTACGAGGGTTCGTCATACAGGGTGGATGCTTTTGGCGAAAAAAACAGGGTGTTGCGCGGCGGTGGTGGTGGCGTGGGCCACTATGCCATCAGTTATTTTTTCCGGGCAGCAACACGACAATTTTCTGAGCCGGAAATGGAAAGTGAAGATGTCGGTTTTCGTTGTGTATCTGATCTGTAATAGCACGCCGATAAAATGAATATAGAGTTCCAGAGGTCTTCAAATGTCTCATAAAACACATAAAACAAAATGGTTTTAATCGCCTATCGAATTTTGAATGAAGAGGCCGAGGTGTAGAACAGTCGGATATTCCGATTGATTATGTTCATGGTATCGATGACCGCATGTTTCCAAAAGTTATCGAGGCATTGGAGGGTAAAGAAATTGGTGAAGAGGAAAGGGTTTAGCTGTTAGCTGCTTTAGCTGTAGCCATGTTGTCGACAAGCATGCTATCAGCCTGATCATTTGGCAGCCATATAGTAAAAGTAGAACCTTCGTCTTTATGGCTGACTACAGTTAGATCGCCGCCCATCATCTGGCACATGCGGTGGGTAATAGCCAGCCCCAATCCTGTACCACCATATTTGATAGACGTTTCTTTGCTGGCTTGCTGGAAGGGTTGAAAGATTTTGTTAATGGCTTCCTTGTTGATGCCAATTCCATCATCTTTGACAGTAATGGTTGTCCAGAATCTGCCTTCACGCTCTTGCTGTTTTGTTTCGATGTTAATTGTTCCATTTTTTGTGAATTTGACGGCATTGCCAATCAGGTTAAGAAGGCTTTGTTTCATGCGTGTTGGATCAACAAAGACAGAATCATTGTTTTCGTCAAACTGTATAGTTAGTTTATTATTATTTTTAGACAGGGTGAGTTTGAATGAGTCAGTCACTTCTGTAATTAGTTTATGTATACTTATATTCTCTGGTAAAAAGTCCATTTTCCCAGCTTCAACTTTTGAAAGATCGAGAATATCATTTATAAGGTTCAATAAATGGTGGCCGGAATATGTAATTTTACGTAAATCGGTAGCAACTCCGGATTCAGCAGTTTCCTCGCTTTCTTCAATCAATAACTCACTGTAGCCAATGATGGCATTAAGTGGAGTACGTAATTCATGACTCATGTTGGCGAGAAAATCACTTTTTGTCCGACTGGCTTCTTCAGCATGTTCCTTGGCTTCGTATAGCGCGTTTTGTGAAAATTTTCTTTCAAGTGCCAGGCTAACCCAGCTGCCAATCAGTTTGACCAGGTCTTTATCGGTATCAGTAAAAGGTTTTTCGTGCGGGTATCGGCTTGAAAAATTAACGGTGCCGAAGTCTTTCCCGTAGACGGTTATTTTTGCGGCTATGTAGGATTCAAGCCCTGAAAATTCATGATATTTTGTGTTTGCATAGTCCGAGTTGCTTATGTCGCCTAAAGCGATGGCTTCATTGGAAGAAAAAGTAATATTACAAAATGATTTCCCCAACGGGATGATCTTTCCCTTGCTTATGTTGTAGCTTTCCGGGGCCTCAACATGTAAAAAGGTATTGGTTTCTGCTTCAGGATTTATTTTGCAGACCCTGGCAATTTCAAGATCAAGCAGTCGATTGCCCAGTTTCAGCATTTCAGATATTTGTTCATCGAGATTGTGGCCAGGTTTGGATGATACTTCGTAGAGTTCACGAATACGTTTACCCTGATCCATTAAGGCTTCTTCTGTTTTGCCGGTTTTCCTTACCACGAAAATAGTAAAAGCAAATAGTAATAACGCCACGACGCTGGATAAACCAATAAGCCAGTAGGTGGTTTGGTTGCGTTTAGTAACTTCAGCAATTTTGTTTGCTACCTGATCTGTCTGCAGATCAAGGATATTGGAAATACCATCAACAAAAATATCCTGAGTGGGTACTACCTCATCCAGTAATATTTTATTCGCCTTGTCCAGTTTTTCGTCCATGATTAAACCAAGAACCTGATTTTGGGTTCGACCACCTTTGTTTAAAGTTTCCCTTATATCATCCCAGGCTATTTTTTCGCGGCCGCGCATGGGTCGTGAAAATAATTTTTCACGATTGGAGAGAAATTCACCACCTAATAACCTAAACCGTCGTTCTTCTTCTTCCTGATCAAACGGGTCATCCATGATGGACATTCGGTGTAGTGCGAGTGCTCGTCTATAGGCCGCATTTCTCATGGCCGATATTTGCCGTGTTTCCAGCTGTGCCTGAGCAATTTCCTTCAGGATTCTTTCATTACTAATAACGGTGTCTACCCATAGGCCAATTAACACCATCAAGAAAACGATGATGGTTGAAAAGCCGATGGTAATAACGGTTTTTGAACGATTATGTGATGTGCTTAAATCCATTTTATTGAGACTATGTTTCCAATTTCATATTTCCAGATTTACAAATATTTACTGGTTATATATTTCTTCGCGTTTAGGCACAGTGCGAAATGCCAAATAAATAGATGACAGGGTATTTTTCGGCGAAAAAAATCAAACCTTTAGTTTTATAAGGAAATGTGAGTTGTAAATTCTTGAAAATGCGAGGGAAACCCGTTTAGAAAGGCTGGTGACACGTTGGGCTTATTGTGTGCCAAAAGAGGATTGTTAAGCCCAGGAGTTATGCTGGAGGCTTTGTTTTTGAGGAAATATTTTTGGTTTACATAACTAGTGCTTGAATATCATGTCTTGCCCTGAAGTTGAAGCACGATGTCTTCGTTTTCCAGTGTTGAAATGTCCTGGGTGATTTCCTCATCACGGGCGATGTTGCGTAATAAGCGCCGCATGATTTTGCCGGAGCGGGTTTTGGGCAGGTTGTCGGAATAACGAATTTCATCCGGTTTGGCAATGGGGCCAATCTGTTTAGCCACCCAGTCGCGCAGTTCTTTGGTGAGTGTTTCATCAATGCCATCCGTGGGACGCTCGCCTCGAAGCACCACAAAAGCAAATATACCTTCACCTTTGATGTCATGGGGATAGCCGACCACTGCCGCCTCGGCCACTTTAGGGTGTGCTACCAGCGCCGATTCGACTTCCATGGT
>JAUWLO010000013.1 GCA_030613605.1 Gammaproteobacteria bacterium
ATGACAGACTATTCAAAATTTCTTTAAAACTGTCCGTCCCAAGTCACAAAATTCGCGTACAACTGCAAACCTGCGTGCTGACTTTTTTCCGGATGAAACTGCACTGCAAACACATTTTCTTTGGTCAGTGCCGCTGCAAAGGGAAATCCATACACCGTTGAACCTGCAATGGGTTCCGGCCCGGCCGGCTGGACGTAATAACTGTGCACAAAATAAAACCGGGTATCAGGAACAATGTCTTTCCACATAGGGTGCGGCATGGTCTGATCAACCTGATTCCAGCCCATATGTGGCACCTTAAGGCGCTCGTTGGTTATCGGGTCACGCAAGTTTTCGCCAAACGCTTCAACCGTGCCCGGAAACAAACCCAGACAATCGACCCCTTCATTTTCAGCGCTGGAGTCCATCATCGCCTGCATACCCACACACACACCCAGCAAAGGCCGGCTGTTTGCCACTTCATGCACCACAGAGTCTAGACCAAGACGTCTAATTTCACCCATGCAATCACGCATGGCTCCCACGCCGGGCAACACTACGCGATCGGCTTCGAGAATCTTAGCCTTATCCGCAGTGACCACCACACGATGATCGCCGGGCACATGTTCCAACGCCTTGGCGACCGAGTGCAGGTTGCCCATGCCATAATCAATAACTGCAACAGTATTCAAAATACAATCCACAACATTTTATGATTCTTATCCCGACATAACTGACACGTTTATACCTCACCACCCACTTTTAAAAAGTTTTCAGGTGGTGTGAGGCAAGGCGAAAAGCGATGAAAAAGCGGAGTTTACACATTAGTAAATGAGCATTTTGAGTCACTTTTTAACGCTGGATCACGCCGCCTGAAGACTTTCAGAGACTACCCTTAGTTGATGGCAGGGTATCACCCATGCGCTCATCCATTTCAATTGCCATACGTACAGCACGGCCGAAGGCTTTAAAAACTGTTTCCGCAATGTGGTGTGCATTCTTGCCGCGAATATTATCAATGTGCAACGTAACCTGGGCGTGATTAATAAAACCCTGAAAAAATTCAGATAATAAATCCATATCAAAGTCGCCCACACGAGCACGTGTGTATTCCACACCGTATTCCAGCCCCGGGCGACCGGAAAAATCGATCACCACGCGTGACAACGCCTCGTCCAACGGCACATAAGCGTGGCCGTAACGACGTATACCTTTTTTATCGCCGATGGCTTCCGCAAATGCCTGGCCCAGGGTAATACCCACATCTTCCACCGTGTGGTGAGCATCAATGTGCAAATCGCCTTTGGCTTTGATATCTAGATCGATTAAACCGTGCCTGGCCACCTGGTCCAGCATGTGGTCAAGAAAAGGCACACCGGTATCAACATTGTAGTTGCCGGCACCATCCAGATTAATGCTGACCTGAATTTTAGTCTCCAGGGTGTCTCTTTTTATAGTGGCTTTACGGTCAGCCATGGTTATCTCCAGGTGCTTTTAATGTCGGGACTAAATGCCGTTCTTTCTGACTCCGTAGCATAACGTTAAGCGCCAGTTGATTGAAGTGCCTGATGTTTTTTATAACCGTTTTCAATCCAGGCTATTGATTAAAGCAGACAAAAAGGCCTCATTTTGCTCGGGGCTGCCCACCGTCACCCGCAGGCAATCCTGCAAAACCCCGCCTGCCGGGGATAAATTCTTGATGAGTACACCCTGCGCCTTGAGGGATTCAAAAACCCCAGTGGCCGTCACTCCTGCTTTATTCACACCAAAGAGAATGAAATTGGCTCGGCTGGGGAGTGGCTTGATGCCGCCCATTGCTTCCAGTGCCACCATCAGTTTTTCTCTGTCCTCGCAGATTTGCTGGGTTTGCTGATCCAGTACTCCGCGATGAGCCAAGGCAAATTCGGCGCTTTTCTGAGTCAGTACGTTGATATTGTAGGGCAGGCGAACCTTGTCAAACTCTGTCAGCCAGGCCGATGGGCCCGCTAACAAACCCAGTCGCAGACCGGCCAGCCCCATTTTGGAGACGGTGCGCATCACCACCAGATTTTCGTACTTTCCACTTCCGACGTCCAATTCAGGCATAAAACTGTCACCGGCAAAGGCATGGTAGGCCTCGTCCACCACCACCAAACCGGGGCTGGCGTCGATAATGGCCTTAACCGCATTGCGATCAAACAGGTTACCGGTGGGATTGTTGGGGTAGGCCAAAAACACGCTGGCCGGCTGGTGTTCTTCGATGGCCGCCAGCATGGCGGGCAAATCGAGATCAAAATCGCCCGCAAGCGGCACACCGATGTAATCCATGCCGGTAAACGTGGCGATCATTTTGTACATCACAAAACTGGGCTCAGGGGCCAGAATCTTACGTCCAGGCTGAGCCAAAGCCATGGCAATCATCTGAATCAGCTCATCTGAGCCATTGCCCAGCAGCACTTCCATGTCTGCCGGTACCCCCATCGCCTGACCCAAAATTTCCTTGAGGCCGTCCGGCGATGGATCCGGGTAACGATTGAGCTCAACATCGCGCAACACGGCCAGCCACTCATCCACCATGGCTTCTGGCCAGTTGTAAGGATTTTCCATTGCATCCAGTTTGATGACATCACCGGAATCCGGCACATGGTAAGCCGATAGCGCGCGAATTTCAGGGCGCACCCAGCGGGTAACTTTGTCGTTAGTGGTACTCATGACGGGTTGATCTTAAAAGCTAGTTAAGGATTGCGTTTAATTTTTAACGCGATATTCGGCCGACCGTGCGTGGGCTTCCAGCCCCTCACCACGCGCCAGGGTGGAGGCCGTTTTACCCAGCTCCGAGGCTCCCTCTGCCGAACACATAATCAGACTAGAGCGTTTCTGAAAGTCATAAACACCCAGGGGCGACGAATAACGCGCCGTGCGTGAAGTCGGTAAGACATGATTCGGACCGGCACAGTAATCACCCAGCGCTTCGGCCGTGTAGCGACCCATAAAAATAGCACCCGCATGTTTAACCCGCTTCGCTAACGCTTCGGGATCTTCAACGGAGAGTTCAAGATGTTCCGGGGCTATGTGATTCGAAACCGTGATGGCCTCATCCATGTCTTTTACCTTCACCAGTGCGCCGCGATCAGTGAGCGAGGCGTGAATAATGTCGGCACGTTCCATGGTGGGTAACAATCTTTCGATGCTGGACTGCACCTTATCCAGGTAATCCGCATCAGGGCAAAGCAGAATGGATTGCGCATCTTCATCGTGCTCGGCCTGCGAAAACAGATCCATGGCAATCCAGTCCGGATCAGTCTTGCCATCACATATCACCAGGATTTCCGAGGGGCCGGCGATCATATCAATGCCCACGGTACCGAACACATGACGCTTGGCGGTGGCGACGTAGATGTTGCCCGGGCCAACGATCTTGTCCACCTGCGGGACGGTGTCGGTACCATAAGCCAGCGCCGCAACGGCCTGCGCACCGCCCACAGTAAATACACGATTAACACCACAAATGGCGGCAGCGGCAAACACCAGCTCGTTGATCTCGCCATCCGGGGTTGGCACCACCATGATTAACTCTTCTACCCCGGCCACTTTGGCAGGGATCGCATTCATCAATACAGACGAAGGGTACGCCGCTTTGCCACCGGGCACGTACAATCCAACACGGTCCAGTGGCGTAATCTGCTGCCCCAGCAACGTGCCATCGTCTTCGGTATAGCTCCAGCTATCCTGTTTCTGGTGCTCGTGATAACTGCACACGCGATCGGCGGCCGTTTGCAGAGCGGTACGTTGATCATCAGGCAGGCCATCAAGGGCCTGTTGTAAGCGAGGGGCAGGAATTTCCAGCTCAGCCATGTCGGCAACTGACATACGATCGAAGCGATTAGTATATTCCACCAGAGCTGCATCACCACGGCTACGGATGTCGGCAATAATTCCAGTCACGGTAGCATTCACGGCTTCATCAGAAACGCTTTCCCACGCCAAAAGCTGGTCTAACTGAGACCAGAAGCTTTCGTCTGCAGAATTAAGTCGTTTGATATCCACTTTTTGTTTACCGATTGTTTACCGACAGTCCGATCTATTGGCTCTTCGCCACAGCATCCGCAATCTGATCAATCAGCGCCTTGACGCGATTGTGTTTCATTTTCATCGCCGCCTTATTGACGATCAACCGTGAGCTAATGTCGGCAATGTGCTCCTTGGGCTCAAGACCATTGGCCTTCAAAGTGTTGCCGGTATCCACCACATCGACAATGCGGTCGGCCAACCCCACCAAGGGCGCAAGCTCCATGGATCCGTAGAGTTTGATGATCTCCACCTGCTCGCCCCGATCCGCATAAAAACGGCGGGTGCTGTTAACAAACTTGGTTGCCACCCGTAAACGTCGGCCTGATGGTTCTTCTTTACCAACACGACCCGCTGTCATTAATTTACAACGGGCGATTTTCAAATCCAGAGGCTCATAAAGGCCTTCACCACCATGCTCCATCAACACGTCTTTGCCGGCAACGCCCAGGTCGGCAGCACCATACTGCACATAGGTCGGTACATCGGTCGCGCGCAGGATTAACAACTTTACGTCATCACGATTGGTATCCAGAATCAGCTTGCGGCTGGTATCGGGATCATCCACGGGTTCGATGCCCGCGTGTTTTAGCAACGGCAACGTTTCTTTATAAATACGGCCCTTGGACAGGGCGATAATTAGATTGTCGGTTTCACTCATAGCTCTTCACAAATCGTTCTTCACAAATAGTACCCACACTACCAATTAAACATTAAACACTCACCACTAAACATTGCTTTCTAATTCGGCACACGACGAATCGTCGCGCCCAATTGCAGGAGTTTTTCTTCTATACGCTCGTAACCACGGTCGATGTGATAAATACGATTCACTTCGGTATCACCCTCGGCCACCAGGCCAGCCAGCACCAAACTGGCAGAAGCTCTTAAGTCAGTCGCCATCACCGGGGCCGCGGTCAGCTTTTCTACGCCAGTGATGATGGCGGTATTGCCTTCCAGTCGTATTTCGGCACCCATGCGCTCCAGTTCCTGAACATGCATAAACCGATTCTCAAACACCGTCTCGGTAATCGTACTGGAACCCTCGGCGATGGCATTCAGCGCCGTAAACTGCGCCTGCATATCCGTGGGAAAAGCGGGATAAGGTGATGTGTGAATATCCACTGCCTTAGGGCGCTTGCCGTGCATGTCCAGCGAAATCCAGTCGTCGCCCGTCTCAATCTCGGCACCGGTATCACGCAACTTGGATATCACCGCATCCAGTATGTCAGGCCGAATATCCTTGATCTTGATACGCCCACCCGTGATAGCCGCAGCCACCAGATAAGTGCCCGCCTCGATGCGATCCGCCACTACGTCATAACGGATACCATTTAACTGCTCAACGCCTTCGATGGTAATCGTCGATGTGCCAGCTCCCGTGATTTTGGCGCCCATCTGAATCAGACATTCAGCCAAATCCACCACCTCGGGTTCACGAGCCGCATTTTCCAGCACCGTAGTGCCCTCTGCCAGCGTGGCGGCCATCATCAGATTTTCAGTGCCGGTAACAGTAACAATATCCAGCACCAGTTTGGCGCCTTTCAATCGTTTTGCCCTGGCCTTGATAAGACCATTTTCGACCACGATGTCTGCGCCCATGGCCTGCAGACCCTCAATGTGCAAATTGACAGGGCGGGAACCAATGGCACAACCACCAGGCAGGGAAACTTCCGCTTCGCCAAAGTGTGCCAGCAAGGGACCCAGCACCAGGATGGAGGCACGCATGGTTTTCACCAGCTCGTAGGGCGCAGAATATTGCTTGATGGTGGACACATCCGTTTCGATAGCCAGTTTTTCATCGATGACAATGCGAATACCCATGGCACCCAGCAATTCCATGGTAGTAGTAACATCCTGCAAATGCGGCACATTACCCACCGTCATGGGGCCTTCAGCCAGCAACGTGGCTGCCAGTATCGGCAAAGCAGCATTCTTGGCGCCAGAGATACGAATCTCGCCATCAAGCATTGCGCCACCGGTAATAATTAATTTATCCATGCAATCCCTAAATTTTATTTACATTCTGTCGTGGCCCTTTTGTAAAAGCCACCCTGTAAAAACGATCTATCAGAAACGAAAAAGCCACCGTCTGGTGGCCCCTCTATGTTTGCCTGAACAACCCGTCAGGCGGAGCCTACTATCAACTTGCTGGCCAGCGCCCATTTTTCCGGTGTGTAAGCCTTAATGGTCAGGGCGTGTAATGTGCCATTGGTAATATGCTCGCCCAACGTTGCGTAAACCATTTTTTGCTGGGCTACGGGTGATTTGCCTTCAAAAACTTCCGAAATCACCACGACCTCGAAGTGACTGCCATCACCTGACACCTTAACGTCTGCACCGGGCAGTCCTGCTTCGATTAATTGTTGTACTTCTGCGTTTTCCATTTTACCCGAGCTCCCGCTGACACAAACCAGATAACCTGTTGATTTATAGAGCTATCCATGAAATTGTCGGCTCATGCTGGTCTATCAAAAGCCAACCAAAATCAGGCGCAAAGGATACCCCTTAGCCACGAATTTTGTAACCCTTATGAAGCATCACCAACGCGACAATGCTAATGAGTAACAGGAACCCTAACGACACCATAATGCTGATGCCTACATCGGCATCTGCCACACCAAAAAAACCGTAGCGGAAACCATCGATCAGGTAAAAAAACGGGTTAAACAGGGAAGCGGTCTGCCATGCTGCCGGCAGGGATTCTATGGAATAAAACACACCACTTAAAAACGACAACGGCAAAATGAAAAAATTCTGGAATGCTGACAGTTGATCAAATTTCTCGGCCCAAATACCGGCCACTAACCCTAACGCCCCCAGGATAGCGCTGCCCAAAATGGCAAACGTTACAATTGCCCAGGGGTGTGCCAACGGCAGATCAATAAACAGTATGGCCACAAAATAAACAGCCATCGCAACCAACACACCTCGCACCACAGCAGCCAATGTAAAGGCCGCATAAAATTCCAGACTTGAAATAGGCGATAGCAATACAAACACCAGATTGCCCATCATTTTCGACTGAATAAGACTTGATGAGCTATTGGCGAATGAATTCTGAATGATCGACATCATCATTAACCCGGGAATCAGGAAGGCTGAATACGAAACACCTTCGTACACTTCCACATGGGCTTCCAACGCCTGGCCAAAGACCAGCAAATACAATAGCGCTGTGACTACCGGTGTTAACACCGTTTGCACCGTCACCTTGAGAAAGCGCACTACCTCTTTGGCAAACAGTGCATAAAAACCATACGCTCTTGAGCCAGCTTTCACCCTGCCACCTCCGCCGTCTCTTTGGATACAAATTCAGTCAACCCCAGAAACACTTCTTCCAGGCCAGCCTCTTCAGTATAAAGATCAACGACAATTAAACCGGCATTTTTTAACGCTTCCAGCACATCGCCGATCTGGTGTTCGGTTTTATGCAACCGAAAGCTGATTTCATTTTTGTGTGTTTCAACCAGTAATAGCTGTAAATATTCCGGTAATAATTCTTTTAACTTATCCGTTTTTTTATCCACCGTGAGATGCAAGGTGCGATACGGGCAACGAGATAACAAGCCCTGTTTGCTGTCCAGCGCAACCACTTCACCGCGATTCAATATCGCAATTTTTTCACACAGGGCTTCCGCTTCTTCAAGATAATGGGTCGTCAAAATTATCGTACTGCCATCATCGTGAAGGCGTTTGGTAAAGCGCCACAGAGCCTGACGTAATTCCACATCAACGCCTGCGGTAGGCTCATCTAGCACAACCACGTCTGGCTTATGCACCAGGGCCTGTGCAATCAACACGCGACGCTTCATGCCGCCAGACAGGTCATGCAAATTAGTGTCGATTTTATCGCTCAACGAAAGGGTTTCGACTAACTCATCCAGCCATGCTTTATTTTCAGCCCCATGACCAAAATAACCGGATTGTAATTTCAGGATTTCACGCACGGTAAAAAAGGGATCGTACACCAGCTCCTGTGGTACCACGCCCAGAGAGTGTCGCGCCATGCGAAAATCCCGCACCACATCGTGCCCCATAATGCTGATTGACCCCGCATCGGCACGCGATAAACCAGCCATGATATTAATCAGGGTAGACTTGCCCGCGCCGTTAGGTCCCAGCAAGCCAAAAAAACTGCCTTGCGGAACATCAAAGGTAATATCGTTAAGTGCATGCAATGCTCCAAAGTGTTTGTGTACACCTTGAATCGAAACGGCCGCAGCCATACATCAATCTCCAAAAAAATGGTTAACCGATAAAAAAAGTATTCTGAGGGCCAACCGACCCTCGTGGCAATATCACTATTGGATAGTGAGCATTTAATAAAGACAATCCTGGCGCCTGCATACTCCACAGGGGAATATAAAAAATCAGCTTTTCAGGGATAACAACTCATCAACACCACTCAGGCGAGCGATAGCCAGCATTTGGGGAGGGATATTTAAAAAACAAACAGACTTGTTTTGCTTCTGCGCCTGACGCTGCCATTCGATCAACAGGGCAACACCGGCACTGTCGGCACGACTCACGCCAACAAGATCTACGTTAAAACCGTTATTTTTTTTGAAAAAACCCTGGCTAGCAGAAACAAGCTCGGGAACAGTTTTAAAACTTAACTCGCCGCTCACCTGGAGTCGGCCATCTTCCGAAAATTCTATACTCGCTGAGTGCTCTTTACTCGCTAAGGGCTCTTTACTCGCTGAGGGCTCTTTACTCATTGAAGGCTCTATCTGCGGTTCACTCATTTTTGGCCTGCTTGTTACGATCAGCCAATCGGGCAATAAGTTTGGGTAAACCACCCTTGCGAATTTCTGCTGCAAACGACGTACGATAATTTGCCACCAGACTTATGGCATCCACACTCACATCATAAACCTTCCATGTATCTCCCTTGATATACATTTTGTAATCAATAGGAATAGGGAATCCCGCTGGCTGCTGTATTTCAGTTCTAACAGTCGCTTCCTTGCCGCTTTTTCTCATGCGCACGGGTAACATATCAATTTGTTGATCGTAGTTATCGTTAAGTGCTTTTGCGTAAGTGCGCACCAACAGGGCGCGAAACTCCCGCATAAATTGTGCGCGTTCTTTTTTATTTGCCTTGCGCCAATATTTACCCAGCGCCCACCGGGACATACGTTCAAAATCGAAATGTGGCAGAACCACCGCATCAACAATTTCATACAGTCGGCTGGGATTAGCTTTTATTTTATCCTGCTCAGCCCGTAAAGCACTGGTGATTTCATCCGTTGTTTTTGCTACCAGATCTTCTGGCGCCTGCATTGCCGCAACTGACGCAGTAAAAAACATCATTAACAAAAAAAATAAAACAAACATTTGAACAGGCAACACAAAAGACATTGATCTGATTTTTTTCATTGAACTTCTCCTGTAATCACTTTCAGGCGAGTTACATGTAAATTGTAATCATTCACCGTTTTCAGATAATCACTGTGGGCCTGCACATAACCAAGAAAGGCACCAATGACTTTATCGGCCTCTTCAATACCCGCCTCAAAATCTGCGTAACTGCTAATCATCCAGCGCCGCCCATTACGACTACCATCATAAAGTTTTTGCACCATCTCATGGTGTGAATGGACCGTGTGATACTGCTCTGCAACCTGAAAGGGAATGCCCTGTTGTGCAAAAGATTTGACCGCCAGCGTGGCTTCCAGTTCTGCCTGGGCCTGAGCCACCTGCGCTGGCTGCCGACCGCTGCTCCAGTCCCATTTCAATCCCAGCACTGGCGTTGCACCAGCTGAATTAAAGGGATCATAGGCACTTACTCCAGAAACATCTTCACGCAAAGGAGAATAAGAAACAACACCCACTACCCCGGTATAAAGATTTGGATTGGCCTCACTCTTTTTTGCCCTCACCAAAGCTCGCCTGGCCTTTAAACCTGCCGTCAATTGATGAACCTCTGGACGCTGCATCATCGCCTTTGACTGCAATTCTTTAAGCCCACCTTCAGGCAACGCAACCGGGCTCAAGCGTTTATCCGCAAGATTCAACGTGTCCTCAGGATTAACCCCCGTAAGCAATCGCAAACCTGCCATGGCAATTTTTTCGAAGCCACTCGCTTCGGCAATATAGCGCTGCAACAAGGCGATACCTGTTCGCAGAGCATACAAATCTGATTGCTTGCTTGTTCCCTCTCCTCTTCCAAGCCAGCCTTCAACCAGTTCTGCAGAGGCTTGAAATTTTTTCAGGGTATCCTCTAGTAAAAAGCGAGTATCACGTGCAGCCAGATAACCATTGTACGCACGCGTTACTTCCAGCGCGGTCTCACCGCGACGCAAGGCAACATCGCCTTTTTTGATCTGAATATTACCCGTTGCAGCTTGCTTATAATTTTCTACCTTACCAAACGTGTGCAGGGGTTTTATCAGGGAAAAATCCACGAAATACCAGGGAGAAATACCGTTAAAAGCAAACGCATCATCAGGAATGCCAACACCCTGTTCACCACTACCTCCCGTGGTCTCAAAAAAACCACCCCGCAGTTTTGGGGCCATTCCTATAAAACTGTTCACCCCAAATATCCAGCCATCAGCACCTTGCGCTTCGCTTAACAGGGCTCGTGCTGCATCAACCAGTTTTTCTTTTTCAGTAATGCGGGGATCGGTATCCATTGCCCGTTCGATGGACTGAGGTAAATCCAGCACAAGGGTTTCTGCATGCGCCTGAGTAAGCGCCATAGCAAAAGCTGCGCCCGCCAAAAAAATTGTTAAGGATTGCTTCACTTTACTCGTCTGCCTGACTGACTATAAACTGCCCGATGATTTGTTCCAGAACAATGGCCGATTGTGTTAATTGAAGTTCACTTCCCTGCCTAAGAAACTCTTCAGCCCCTCCTGCTTCCATATCTATATATTGCTCGCCCAAAAGGCCTGCTGTGAAAATACTCACGCTGGCATCTTCCGGAATATTGTCGTACTGATTCTGAATTTTGATGGTCACCACTGCCTCATAAGACTCACGGTCAAAACCAATTTTTGCCACCCGCCCTATTACTACGCCGGCCATGCTGACTGGCGACCGCACTTTAAGGCCACCAATATTTGCAAAATTAGCGGTCACCTCGTATCCATCTGTTTCTGTAAAGGCGCTGATGTTACTCACTTTCATGGAAAGCATTAACAAAGACGCCATGCCGGCCATCACAAATATTCCAACCCAGACTTGTACTGTTTTTGAGTACATACTCAATCTCCAGCTCGTTAGTTAAATTCTACTTCGCATTAACCGTTTCTAATCAATAATCAATCTAACGCCCTTTAATCAAACATAAGCGCGGTCAGTATAAAATCCAGCCCTAACACAGCCAGAGAACCATGCACCACCGTGTTGGTGGTAGCGCGACTTACCCCTTCCGACGTAGGCACTGCATCATAACCTTCGAAAACAGCAATCCACGTAATGACAAAACCAAAAACGATACTTTTTATTACCCCGTTGGCAATGTCGTCATACAAATCCACCTTGGCCTGCATCTGTGACCAAAAGGCTCCTTCATCCACACCCAGCAACTCCACTCCAACAAGATGCCCGCCGATGATGGCAACCGCACTAAAAATAGCGGCCAACAATGGCATAGACAATATGCCCGCCAAAAATCGTGGCGCAACAATACGGTGCAAAGGATCTACAGCCATCATTTCCATGGCAGAAAGTTGCTCAGTAGCCTTCATCAAGCCAATCTCGGCGGTTAACGCCGAACCGGCCCGACCGGCAAATAATAATCCGGCAACAACGGGGCCCAACTCACGCACCAGCGATAATGCCACCATAACACCCAGGGATTCGGTGGCCCCGAAATCCACCAGGGTGTTGTAACCCTGCAAAGCCAGCACCATACCGACAAACAAACCAGCAACGGCAATAATCAACAGCGACAACACGCCCACTGAATACATCTGCTGTATGACTAGCTGAAAGCGTGGCAACAAACCGGGAAAACCACCTAATACATGCCATAAAAACAGGCTGCCACGACCCAGGCGTTCATTCACCCCAATAGTAGTTGCACCGAGACGCTGCAAAAAACCAATCATGAATTATTCCCTAATAAATCCTCAGCATAGTCAGGCGCGGGGAAGTGAAATGGCACCGGCCCATCACTCTGACCCTGGATAAATTGTTGCACCCATGGCGACGTGGACTGTTCCAGAGTGGAGGGCGTTCCGTGTTCAACGACTTTACCTTCCGAAATCACGTACACGTAATCTGCGATCGACAAACTTTCCTTAACATCATGTGATACCACTACTGATGTTAAACCCAAAGCATCGGTAAGACTCCGCAAGAGAGATACCAGCACACCCATAGAAATAGGATCCTGACCGGTAAAGGGTTCGTCATACATAATCATCATGGGATCCAGCGCGATAGCACGAGCCAGAGCCACGCGACGAGACATGCCACCCGACAGCTCACTGGGCATGAGGTCGCGCGCACCGCGTAAACCAACCGCGTGTAACTTCATCAGCACCAGATCACGAATCATACTTTCAGATAAATCAGTATGTTCGCGCAGTGGAAAGGCAACATTGTCAAAAACATTAATGTCGGTTAGCAGGGCACCGTTCTGGAACAACATGCCCATACGTTTTCTTAATTCGTAAAGTGCCCCGTATTTAAGATCCGGAACATTTTGTCCATCCACCACCACAGAACCTTCATCGGGTCTTAATTGCCCGCCAATGAGGCGCAACAGTGTTGTTTTTCCCGTTCCGCTCGGGCCCATAATAGCGGTCAGCTTGCCGCGCTGAATATCAATATCCACGCCATCAAAAATGGCACGATTACCCCGCCTGTAAACCAGGTCACGGATTTGAATCAAATGATTGCTTGTGCTTTCCATGAATATCGTGTGCTTTTATTTTTGCAGCAGCGAAGTGGGCACAGCCATCATTTCCCCAATCATCATCGCTGTGCGCAAATCATTGATCTTTGGTTCATCGCTATCAATCACCATTAATATAGTGTGATCTTTTTTGGCGCCCTTACGCAGGGATGCCTCAATGGTCTCACGCCACTGTCGCGCCGTGAAGTTCTTATTGCCGGCCACGCGAACCACAACCAGTGGCGAATCATAATCGGCATCCATCCACCCAGGCTTGCCAACACCAACATTCCAGCCACATTGAACACCGTACTCTTTTAACAGGTTTATCCCGGACTTATCGGGCTCCACACCATCTGGCAACAATATGCTCACCGGAGCCAGTCGTGACGCAGCAGCAATATTGGCAGAAATCGTGGCGAGATCAGCATCCACCTCTATAGGCCTCAGCAAAATGCCGCCAAGCTGATCACCCAGGGGCTTAACAATTTCTGCAGTCTGTTCCCAGTCGGTTAACAGATCCTCGACCTCCAGATACAAAAGGAACTCTTCAGGAACATCTTCTACCCACCGTTCAATCTCAACATAATTCAGACCCACCCATTCAGATGCCGGCACCACCACCGCATTAAATTCATTACTGTAATACGATAATTGCCAATCTTCGGGCAAGTCATCCGGATAAAAACCTCCAACCCAGGAAGAATGCGTCCAACCTCTGGCGGCAACAAATATTTCAGTGAGCGTATTGGTCATTTGTCTGGAAGGTTATGCTTGTATAATGTGATTGCTGTGATTCATAACAAAAATGCATGGTTTTCATTAAAAGACATACGCTTACCTAACGGCAATACTATGCTGCATCTGAAACTTAAACCTTTGGGCATGTGATCCATGGCCGACATTCTACCATTCAAAAAACTTCGCCCTAAAGACAAAAACAAGGGCAAAACCCTGTGTCGAAGCGGATTCCACAAATGGGACATCAACCAGGAAAAGCAGTTTGACTCCAGATCAGGGAAGCTGGTGACCATCTACCGCTGTAGCCGCTGCGGCACGACCAAAGTAAAAAAACTCTAATCGATCCAGCGAATCTCACGAGCCGTATATTCACCCACCAATACTGAGCCCAGCGTTGTGGGCTGTTTCGCATCATTTCGCGACAGAGGAATCCGGCCGGCCATAATCTCCGCATATTCTTGCGGTAATAGCGGGGTTTTTTCCGGCTCGGCATAACCAATAGGAAAAATGGGCTGATTGGATCTCAAGTCGTATTTATCTGTGGCTCCAACGGTATGTAGCAATTCATGGGCTATCACCATGTTATTGCTGCCCGCTTCGCGCTGGCTGGCAAATGCGTGCACCACACCCAGCAGGCCTTTTTGCAGCCCCATGCTATGCGCCAGACCTGTATGGGTATCAGGGTCGTTATACAATACGAACATACGAATATCAGCCGGTGGCCCATAATCGTTACCTACCCCCCTTGACCATAATCGTATTTTTAAACTCCACCACATAACACCCAATATGTTCCTGTCTCTGGGTGGCTCTGGAGGCAGTTCAGTCAAGACCCGCCCCATCACCAGCTCCACTGGAATTTTTAGCGGCAAACCATAGTGCTCTGCCTCATCAACAAAAAAAGCCTCAATATTTTGAAAATTCTCAAGCGATAACTCATCAATATAATCACGCGATACGGCACTACCATCACCATTGACTGGGTAAATTGCCACAGTTAAGGGACGATCCCAGTCTGTGGTACGAAGTTGTGTTAAGTAGGTACCGGCCGCGACCAGAAACAGAATAATCAGCAATACTAAAATACGGAATTTACGAAATGCGCTCATTTACAAAATAACCAAAACAACACAAAGCCGGCACTTTGTGAAGTGTAAAAAATTAGAATATTTTTCCCCGGACAAGGCAGCTGCTTTTTTGAGAACCGGAATTAGCGTGTGCGTTAATGAGGATCGCAAAAAACCATCCAACTCTGTATTGGGAAAAGTAGACACCATTTAAGTGATGGTTTTTACGCCATCCGGGGTACCCAACAACAACACATCTGCTGGTCGAACTGCAAACAGGCCGTTGGTGACTATGCCCACAATGCCATTAAGTGTGTTTTCAAATTCCACCGGATTCATAATTTCCAGTCCATGGACATCCAGAATCACATTGCCATTGTCCGTCACAAAACCCTCGCGATAAGCAGGCTGGCCACCCAGCTTCACCAGTTCACGGGCCACGTAGGAACGCGCCATGGGAATGACTTCCACCGGTAGAGGAAATTTACCCATGATATCCACCAGCTTGGACTCATCAGCGATACAGACAAACTGCCTGGACACTGCCGCGACAATCTTTTCGCGAGTTAACGCCCCGCCGCCGCCTTTCATCAGGTGCAGATATTTGTTGGCCTCATCCGCGCCATCCACATACACATCAATAACATCCACCATATTCAGGTCTTCCACCAGAATACCATGGCTCTTAAGACGTTCCGCTGAAGCTTCAGAGCTGGCCACGGTGGTTTCAACCTGACCCTTGATTTTGGCCAGCTCATCAATGAAAAAATTGGCAGTACTGCCGGTACCCACGCCCACAATCATTCCCGGTTTGATGTATTCAATGGCCGCAGCTGCCACCGCCCGTTTCATTTCGTCTTGATTCATTTTTTATATCCTTTCTTAAGTTGGCGCCATTATAACGCAGCTAACCCATTGGCGCGCCTGACAGAACCACAGCGAGCTGTTACCTTACGCCCATGTTGAAAGAGTACGTAAAAAAAATCCAGGAGGCGCGTGTATACGATGTCGCTCAAAAGACCCCCCTTGAGCTGGCGGTCACGCTTTCAGAGCGCCTGGATAACCGTGTATGGCTCAAACGCGAAGACCTGCAACCTGTATTTTCTTTTAAATTGCGCGGCGCATACAACAAAATTTCCAGCCTCAGCGAGGCGCAGCGCAAGAAAGGTATTATTACCGCCTCGGCCGGCAACCACGCCCAGGGCGTAGCTCTATCGGCCAGCCGTTTTGGTCTCAATGCACTTATCGTTATGCCCAAGACCACACCGGATATCAAAGTGCGCTCAGTCGAACAACTTGGTGGTGAAGTCATTCTTCACGGCAATACCTATGACGATGCCTCGGCCCACGCTCATGAGCTCGCCAGTGAACGCGACATGACCTACATCCATCCTTACGACGACCCCGATGTGATCGCCGGTCAGGGTACCATTGCCATGGAAATCCTTAACCAGCACGAAGCCCCCCTGGACGCCATATTTGTGCCAGTGGGCGGTGGCGGTCTGATTGCCGGTGTTGCCGCCTATGTGAAATCACTTCGTCCAGAGGTCAAAATCATCGGTGTTGAACCTGACGATGCCCCGTGTATGTTCCGTGCCCTTGAGGCAGGTGAGCGCATAATCCTGGATCAGGTCGGTATTTTTGCCGATGGCGTTGCGGTGCGCCAGGCCGGCGAAGAACCCTTCCGCATAGCCCGTGAAACCGTGGATGAGGTGATTCTGGTCAGCACCGACGAGATCTGTGCTGCCATCAAGGACATTTTTGACGATACCCGCTCTATCACTGAACCAGCCGGTGCGCTGGCAGTGGCCGGACTGAAAAAATACGTATCCCGCGAAAATGTTCACAACCAGGAGCTGGTTGCCATCGATAGTGGTGCCAACATGAATTTTGACCGCATGCGACATGTGGCCGAACGAGCCGAGATAGGCGAGCGCCGTGAGGCCTTAATCAGCGTGACGATCCCCGAGGTAAAAGGCAGCTTCCGTAAGTTCTGTGACACCATCGGCCTGCGCGGCATCACCGAATTCAATTATCGTTATTCTGACCCCACCCAGGCCCACGTGTTTGTTGGGGTAAAGATGCATGGCGGTGATACTGAGAAAGACAGCCTCATCCGTGATCTGAAATCCGGGGGTTATGAGGTGCTCGATCTGACGGATAACGAAATGGCCAAGGTTCATGTTCGGTATATGGTAGGCGGACACAGCTCCGGCGTCACAAACGAACGTCTGTTTCGTTTCCAGTTTCCGGAACGCCCCGGCGCCTTATTACGATTTCTCAATCGTATTGGCGAACGCTGGAATATCAGTCTATTCCATTACCGCAACCACGGCGCTGCCTATGGCCGCATCCTCACCGGCATTCAGGTGCCGGCCGAAGATAACGATGATTTCCAACAGTTTCTGGACGAGCTCGGCTATGAATCCTGGGAAGAAACAGATAACCCGGCCTATAAGATATTTTTAAGCTAAACCGTCAAAAAACCCTAAAAATATTACCTATATATTTCATTGAATTATCCGGTAATTTTGCCGCTATGTATGAGGATAACCGGATAATAACGCCGCGCCGGTGCAAAACCGCGCGGGTGTAGGAAAAAAATGGCTCAATCACCCGACAATCAGGAATCACCTAAACCCCGCATACTCATCGTGGATGACTCACGGCTGGTACGGGTATCCCTGTCTAATGTACTTCAGGATGAATTCGAGATTGCCGAGGCCATCGATGGTGAAGAAGGCTGGGAAGCCCTGCTCGCTGATAAAAAAATCCAGATTGTGCTCACTGATGCCGGCATGCCCAAACTGGACGGTTATGAATTAATTGAGCGCATACGCGCCCATGACGGCAAACGCCTGCAGGAAATCCCCATCATTATGATTACGGCTGCCGAGGATGAAGAGTCCCGGCAGGAAGCCCTGAAAATCGGTGCGACTGATTTCATTACCAAACCCTTTGATAAAGCCCAGCTGCTGGCCCGTGTTCGCTCACAGCCCAAACTGGTTAAAACCACCAGTGATCTGGCAAAACAAAGCACCGATGATAAAGCCACCGGCATACGCAGCAAAAACTATTTCCTGACACGCGGCAAGCAGGATCTTGCTTTTGCCGCCCGTCACGATCACGACCTTTCTGTCATTGTGGTTGGTATGGATAATTTCGATACCCTTCGAGCAACTGGCGACAAAAAAATCATCGTCAATGCCTTAACCGCTGTTGCCAAAGCCCTTAAGACCAGCCTCCGCACTGAAGACACCCTGGCCAGAACCAGTAACTCCCGCTTTGCGATTATTGCACCAACGCTGGGCTGGTCCGAAGCTGAGATTGTATGTAATCGCATTCGGCAACAAATATCTGAATCACCTTTTAACAATGAACACTCAGACCTTTCCCTCACGGTAAGTCTTGGCCTGGTAAACCGCGGGGTCGATAAAGTCAGCACTATCGAGGAATATCTCTCTCTTGCTGAACAGTATGTTACCAAAGCACAGGCGGCAGGCGGCAACAGCCTCATGGCCACCGAGCAGAAAAAGGCCGCGAAAAAAAGGATCAGCATCGATGCAGCTTTGCGAGTCATGGCACAAGGCAACTCCGACAAGCTCGCCCCCCACCTCAAAGCTATTGCGACACAAATTATTCCTCTGCTGGAATACTGCAATAAGAAGCTGATATGGGGAGCCGATGAACACATTGAAGCCATTAAAAAAAGGCTGAAGTCCTAAGCTCCTGACCGTAAAGCGAGCCTGTTTCCGCAACGAGCTAGAATCCAGCCCCATCTCTATTAAATTTACCAGCTAACCCATCATGGATGCCCCGGCCTACCATGTTCCGGGGAACAAAATGCCCAAAACAATCGTTTAGAGGTATTCATGATAAAAAGCACGCTACATAGACCTACAAAATATGATATCTCACTGAAAACTCATGTAATTTGTGACCACTATCACAGTGATTCAGACCTTTTTTCCCGAGTATTAGCTAAGCAGGCAAGAAATTTTAAACAGGGCTGTGTAACTAAT
>JAUWLO010000246.1 GCA_030613605.1 Gammaproteobacteria bacterium
AGCCAAGCTGAAGTTGGTGCCTGAACGTCTGCGTGGTGACACCGCGGCTTACGATATCAAGGTCAAAGGTTCTGTCATCGTAGAGAAAGGCAAGCGTATTACGGCTCGTCATATCAAACAGCTTGAGAAAGCAGGCACCAAAACATTACCCGTGCCGTTTGAATATTTGGTTGAGAAGGCATTGGCCAAACCAGTGATCGACAAAGATACCGGTGAAGTGATTGCCAATACCAATGAAGTTATTACAGAAGAGCTGCTGGAAAAATTAGTTGAAGCAGGCGTTAAAGAAATCGAAACTGTTTTCACCAACGATCTTGATCGTGGACCCTTTATTGCGAATACGCTGCGACTGGATCCTTCCAGTAATGATTTTGAAGCCAAGGTTGAGCTTTATCGCATGATGCGTCCGGGTGAGCCGCCTACCAAGGATGCGGCTGATACCTTGTTTAACAATATGTTCTTTAACCCGGATCGTTATGATCTTTCGGGCGTGGGACGGATGAAATTTAATCGTCGACTGGGTCGTGCCGAGAATACTGGTGAAGGTGTGCTCAGCAAGGAAGATATCGTTGATGTGTTGAAGATGCTGGTCGACATTCGTAACGGCAATGGTGTGGTGGATGATATCGATCACCTCGGTAACCGCCGTGTACGTTCTGTCGGTGAAATGGCAGAAAACCAGTTCCGCGTTGGTCTGGTTCGTGTTGAACGTGCAGTGAAAGAACGTCTGAGTATTGCAGAAAGTGAAGGTTTGATGCCGCAGGATCTGATAAATGCCAAGCCTGTATCAGCCGCCATCAAAGAATTTTTTGGCAGCTCACAGTTATCACAGTTTATGGATCAGAACAATCCGCTGTCGGAAGTTACCCACAAACGTCGTGTTTCTGCGTTAGGCCCGGGTGGCCTGACGCGTGAGCGCGCCGGTTTTGAAGTACGTGACGTACATCCGACGCATTACGGTCGTGTCTGCCCAATCGAAACGCCTGAAGGGCCGAACATTGGTCTGATTAACTCATTGGCCGTGTACGCACGTACCAATGATTATGGCTTCCTGGAAACACCTTATCGTAAGGTAATAAAGGGTAAAGTGACTGGTGACATTGAGTATCTGTCTGCCATTGAAGAAGGTCAGTACGTCATTGCGCAGGCCAATATTACCCTGGATAAAAAGGGCAAATTGACTGATGACATGGTGGCTGCTCGTCACCAGAACGAATTCACCATGTCCTTACCGGAAAGTGTGGATTACATTGATGTGTCGCCACGACAAATTGTATCTGTTGCGGCCGCATTGATTCCATTCCTGGAACACGATGATGCTAACCGCGCATTAATGGGATCGAACATGCAACGTCAGGCGGTGCCGACTTTGCGTGCTGATAAACCATTGGTGGGTACCGGTATTGAAAGAACGGTTGCCATCGACTCTGGCGTAACCGTGGTGGCTACACGTGGTGGCACAGTGGATAACGTCGATGCAGGTCGTATTGTTGTGCGCGTTAGCGATGATGAAACAGCTGCCGGTGAGTCTGGTGTTGATATTTATAACCTGACCAAATACACCCGTTCCAATCAGAATACCTGCATTAACCAGAAACCATTAGTGAATCCGGGTGATGTGGTGGCTCGTGGTGATGTGCTGGCTGATGGGCCTAGTACGGATATTGGCGAGTTGGCATTGGGCCAAAATATGCTCGTTGCCTTCATGCCCTGGAATGGTTACAACTTCGAGGATTCTATTCTTATCTCCGAGCGTGTGGTTAAGGAAGATCGATTCACCACTATACATATTGAAGAACTGACCTGTATGGCGCGTGATACCAAGCTGGGTTCAGAAGAAGTGACCAGTGATATTCCGAATGTCGGTGAGAGTGCCTTATCGAAACTGGATGAGTCCGGTGTTGTTTACGTGGGTGCCGAGGTGAAACCCGGCGATATCCTCGTGGGCAAGGTAACGCCGAAGGGTGAAACGCAACTCACCCCGGAAGAAAAATTACTGCGTGCCATTTTTGGTGAAAAAGCCTCAGACGTTAAAGATACCTCGCTGCGCGTACCTTCCGGTATGGACGGTGTGGTTATCGACGTGCGCGTGTTTACCCGTGATGGTGTGGATAAGGATTCACGCGCCTTGCAGGTTGAAGAATCTGACCTTATCGCAGTTAAAAAGGATGTGCGTGATGTGTTCCGTATTCAGGAAGACGATATCTACCAACGCGCTGAAAAATTACTGACCGGTAAGCAGGCTGACGGTGGACCGAATCAACTGAAAGCAGGTTCCAAGATAACCAAGGCTTATCTGGAAGAGGTTGAAAAAGGGAAATGGTTCGAAATTCGTTTACGCAATGACGATGCCAATACCCAGTTAGAAAAACTGGCAGAACAGCTTAATCGTCACCGTGAAGAGATGGATGCCCGATACGAAGAGCAACGCCTCAAAATCACCTCGGGTGATGATCTGGCTCCTGGCGTGCTGAAGATGGTCAAGGTTTATATGGCGGTCAGACGTCGTATTCAACCGGGCGACAAAATGGCGGGCCGTCACGGTAACAAGGGTGTTATTTCCATGATTGTACCGGTGGAAGATATGCCGCATACGCCGGAAGGCCGGCCAGTGGATATCGTTCTTAACCCGCTGGGCGTACCTTCACGTATGAACGTGGGGCAGGTGCTGGAAACCCATCTGGGCTGGGCCGCACGCGGACTGGGATTGAAGCTGGGTAAAATGCTGGACAATAACGGCAAGGTTACCGAGATTCGCAAATTCCTCGATGAAGTCTATAACGGTGGTGTGGGTGAAAAGGTTGATCTGAAATCATTCACTGACGGCGAAATTATGGAGATGAGTGACAATCTGCGTGGTGGTGTGCCCATGGCGACACCGGTATTTGATGGTGTTGAGGAAGATGAAATTCGTCGTATGTTGAGGTTGGCTGATTTGCCAGAGAGTGGACAAACCCGACTCGTTGATGGACGCACAGGCGACCTGTTTGATCGTCCTGTCACCGTGGGTTACATGTACATGCTCAAGCTCAACCATCTGGTGGATGACAAAATGCATGCGCGTTCCACTGGCCCGTACAGTCTGGTTACTCAGCAACCGCTGGGTGGTAAGGCGCAGTTTGGTGGCCAGCGATTCGGTGAGATGGAGGTCTGGGCCCTCGAAGCCTACGGCGCCGCATTCGTCCTGCAGGAGTTGCTGACCTGCAAGTCCGA
>JAUWLO010000091.1 GCA_030613605.1 Gammaproteobacteria bacterium
TGATTGACATCACTGGTGGTGATTTCTGCTATACCTTTATGCCGGTGAACTGCATAGGAAAAGTCTTTAACATCACCGAGGGCTTCTTCCGGTATTTGCAATATCACATCATTAAAGTTTTCTTCCAACAGTTTTTTCGGCGACCCCTGGGCGATAATTTTACCGTGATCCATGATGGCGATTTCATCACACAACACGTAGGCTTCATCCATGTAATGTGTGGTCAACAAAACAGTTTTTCCTTCGGACTTAATGGCTTCGATCAAATCCCAGAAGTTACGTCGTGCCTGGGGATCCAGTCCCGTGGTAGGTTCATCCAGGAATAATATATCTGGATCGTTAACCAATGCGATAGCCAACAATAAACGTTGCCTCTGACCACCCGATAATTGCCGATTATCCTGATCCAGATATTCGGTAAGATTGCAGCGTTGAATGAGTTCTTCGATATCGGCATTTTTTGGATAAAGCCGAGCAAACATTTCCAGGGTTTCACGTACGGTAATAAAGTCCTGCAACGCGGTTGACTGAAACATGATGCCTGCTTCATTTCGAAAACGTTTATCTACCGGCTCCCCCTTGTATAATATTTCTCCGGATGTTGCATCATGTATACCTTCCAGTATTTCTACCGTGGTGGTTTTACCCGCACCATTAGGGCCCAACAGACCGAAACAGGTGCCCGGCATTAAATCAAAATCAACACCATTGACGGCCTTAACATTAGAATAATGTTTAATCAGATTACGAACTTCGATTAAAGGTTTTATTGAAGATGAAGACAACGATATCTCTCCTTAACGCGCGGGCATATCTTTGTTTTGTCATACCGGCGCAGGCCGGTATCCATATTCAAACCACTGGATTCCGGCCTGCGCCGGAATGACGATAAGGTCACTATCCAGATGTTCCTAAAACGAAGAACTAAGCACCTGTTCCTTTGTCAGCATAAACACACCATGCCCACCACGTTCGAATTCCAGCCAGGTAAACTCCACATCCGGATACGCTTCTACCAACGCCGCCGCACTGTTACCCACTTCAACAATGAGTATTCCTCCCGGCTTTAAATAGTTGCCCGCCTGTTTCAATATGCGGCACACAATATCCAGACCATCTTCACCAGCGGCCAGACCCATTTCTGGTTCATGGTGATATTCCTTAGGCAAGGCATCCATATCTTCAGCATCCACATAGGGTGGATTACTTACTATAACGTCATAACGTCGCCCTTCCAGTCCCTGAAATAAATCACCTTCAAACAAAGTGACTTGATCTCCCACGTGATGAGTCTCGATATTTTTCTGCGCCACCAACAAAGCATCCGCAGAGAGATCCGTTGCATCCACCCTGGCAAGAGGAAATGCCAGCGCACTGGCGATAGCGATGCAGGCGCTGCCAGTACAAAGATCCAAAATGTCTTCTACCTGCGAAGCATCAACCCAGGGCTCATACCCCGCTTCAATCAACTCAGCAATGGGTGAACGTGGCACTAGCACACGCTCATCCACATAAAAAGGCACGCCGGCAAACCAGGCCTCATTGGTTAAATACGCTGCGGGTAACCGTGTGCTCACGCGCTTGTGCAATAACTCATACACATCTTGGCGTTCTTGCTGGGTAAGCTGTGTTTCTATCATGTAGGGTGGTATTTCATGGGGAAGGTGCAAAGCATGGGTCACCATATAAAAAGATTCATCCAGCGCATTGTCCGCACCATGTCCAAAGGTTAGCCCCGCTTCATTGAAACGACTGGCACCCCAGCGGACAAAATCGCCCATAGTAGAGAGCTGGTCTATTACGTCATTGTCTTCGGACATACCGCTTTCCTTTGTTTTTCTCTTAACGAACAGAGTCTTGCTGCCTTCGAAATATGGGTTTAAGTTTACTGCAAACTGGCTACCAGCGCCCCTCTTCACAACATAATCCGCTTTACCTCCATCATGCTTTACAACGGCAGCGCCTTTGCTTACCGTAGACGCTCTTTCAAGCACGGAACACAGACTTACCATGGCGCAATACGTATACACCATGAACGGCGTGGGCAAGGTTGTACCGCCCAAACGCGAAATTCTCAAGGATATTTACCTGTCATTTTTCCCCGGAGCCAAAATTGGTGTTCTGGGGCTTAATGGCTCTGGTAAATCCACCCTGCTGCGTATCATGGCAGGTCTTGATACGGACATTATTGGTGAAGCCCGTCCTCAACCTGGTTTGAAAATCGGCTACCTGTCGCAGGAGCCTGAACTGGACGAAAGCAAGGACGTGCGTGGCAATGTGGAAGAGGCACTGGGTGATATCAGCTCTGCCCAGGAAGAACTGGACGCCGTTTACGCCGCCTACGCCGAGCCGGATGCCGACTTTGACGCCCTGGCAAAAAAACAGGCCGAACTGGAGGCCATACTGCAGGCAAATGACGGTCACAGCATGGATCGCACTCTCGAAATTGCCGCTGATGCGTTACGTCTGCCACCCTGGGATGCCGATGTCAGCAAACTGTCCGGTGGTGAACGCCGCCGTGTTGCCCTGTGCAAGCTGTTGCTCGCGAAACCCGACATGCTGCTGCTGGACGAACCCACCAACCATCTTGATGCCGAATCCGTCGCCTGGCTGGAGCGCTTTCTGCACGACTATCCCGGCACCGTGGTCGCCGTGACCCATGATCGCTACTTCCTCGATAATGTTGCCGGCTGGATTCTGGAACTGGACCGTGGCCAGGGCATTCCATGGGAAGGTAATTACTCCTCCTGGCTGGAACAAAAAAGCAAGCGACTGGAACAGGAAGAAAAAACGGAAGGTGCTCGCATCAAAGCCATGAAGGCCGAACTGGAATGGGTACGCACCGCGCCCAGGGGCCGCCACGCCAAAAGTAAATCACGCCTGGCTCGCTTTGATGAACTCAGTAAACAGGATTACACCAAACGTAATGCCACTAACGAATTATTCATCCCACCGGGACCACGGTTGGGTGATCTGGTGATCGAAGCAACGGATGTAAAAAAAGGCTTCGGTGATCGCCTGCTCTATGAGCATCTGAGTTTTAACCTACCCCGTGGCGGTATTGTCGGCATCATCGGTCCCAACGGTGCGGGTAAAACTACCCTGTTTCGCATGATTACCGGCGAAGAAAAGCCCGATGGCGGTGAACTAAAAATCGGCGAGACCGTCAAGGTCGCCTGCGTGGATCAATCCCGCGATGCGTTGGATGGCAGCAAAACCGTGTGGGAAGAAATCTCCGGCGGTCACGACAACATGATGATTGGCACACTGGAGGTAAACTCCCGCGCCTATGTAGGACGCTTCAACTTCAAAGGATCAGACCAGCAAAAACGTGTCGGCGATCTCTCCGGTGGTGAACGCAATCGGGTACACCTGGCGAAGCTACTGGCATCCGGTGGCAACCTGTTGTTACTGGATGAACCCACCAACGACCTCGACGTGGAAACCCTGCGCGCACTGGAAGAAGCCCTGTTGGAATTCCCCGGTTGCGCGGTGGTTATCTCTCATGATCGCTGGTTCCTGGATCGTGTTGCCACACATATTCTTGCCTTTGAGAGTGATAGCGAGGTTGTGTGGTTTGAAGGTAACTATGCGGACTACGAGGCCGACCGTAAACGCCGCCTGGGTGCTGATGCTGACCAGCCGCATCGTATTAAATACAAAAAGCTGACGCGATAACACGAATAATAAATATTCTAAATATCACATGTCTACTATATGACTATTACATGACAACAGAAGAACTCATTGAGCTAATAAAAACCCAACCAGACAAGGTTGAGTTTGATCAGGTTATTGATTGCATTGACGACAACTACGAATATACCCCAGCCTACTTCACCAATGGCCAGGGGCATGATCTGGTGAATAATCTTTCAGGCAGTAATGAAGGTTCCTGTAAAATTTTTGCCTTTGCAACTCTAAATGGACTCAATGAAAAAGAAACTCTGACCTGCTTTGGGAAATACTACCGAGAGGATGTATTAAACCATCCCAATGGAAATGACCACGCCAACATTCGCACCTTTATGCGGCATGGATGGAGTGGTATTCAGTTTGAAGGCACTGTGTTGATTTAACCTTTTTGAACAACAAGCGATGAACGACGAGCAATGAACAGCTAGCAACTACTCTTTACGCTCAAAGTCCTCAATATTAAAGGTACGATGTTCCGGGGGAACATTGGTATCCGTATAACCAAGATCGTCCTTTTCAAGATCATCAAAAGGACCTGACCAGTCTTCTGGTGGTGCTATTTCCACATAACCCATGACCATCCACGCATCAAATTCCAGTGCGTCCAACTCACCACCAAAATACTGGATTTCAACAAAACCCTCATCTTCATCAATGCCGATAACTTCAAATCGCTGTTCATCTCGGCTCTGATACCAACTCCCAACGATCGGTAAAATTCCAACAGCCATGTTCCTCTCCCAGGTTCATACACCTTTAAATCCCTTTAAATCCCTTTAAATTTCTTTAAAGCTACAGGAACTACCCTCACTCCGTTTCAGTGCTATAAACAAGATAGCAGCTAATTTCAGTTTGTCTGTACGTTATGGCGCTAAAGTGGAGTTAAAAAAGATGAATTTGATCTAGCGCTCGAACAACGCAATAGATTCCACATGAGCGGTATGGGGAAACATGTCCATAACCCCTGCACTTACAAGGTGATAACCCTGCTCGTTGACCAGCGTGCCGGCATCCCGTGCCAACGTTGCCGGATCACAGGAAACGTAGACAATACGATCAGGTAAGGGTTTGGGGAGATTGGCGACCACCATGGGTGCACCACTGCGAGGTGGGTCTAACAACAGTTTGTTAAATCCCGCACCATACCAGGGCTCTAACGTCAGGTCGCCATTGAGATCAGCGGTATGAAATTCCACATTAGTAATGTTGTTACGAGCTGCGTTGTCACGAGCACGGCCTACCAAACTCGTTTCGCCTTCAACACCTACAACAGCGCCCGCCTTTCGGGCAAGGGGCAGTGAAAAATTGCCCAGACCACAAAAAAGATCCAGCACGCGGTCATTTTTATTCGGATCCAGCAACTCAATTGCGCGAGCGATCATTTTTTGATTCAAGCCGGCGTTGACCTGAGTAAAGTCCGTGGGCTTAAACTGCATTTCCACATCATAGTCTGGTAAATAATAACTTAGTTTTGTATTGCTGTTGTTTGATTCATTGTCCAGCTCATCCTCCGGCCCTCTTTTCGGTGACAACCGCACAACGGTTTTAGGTCCACCTGATTGCAAATAAATCATCAGTTCAGACTTCTCCCCAAACTCACGTAGCAACACCAGATCTGCCTCTGACAGTTCTTCAAGGTGACGGAATATCAATGCGGCATTGTCATCACCCACGGCCACTTCAATTTGAGGAATTTTATCTTTAATGCTGAGCTTAAGAACAAGCTCGGAAAGATCGCTAATGGACTCACCAATACGCGGATGTAAAACTTCACAACGATTCAGGTTGGCCAGAAATGAACTACTGCGTTCACGAAAACCCACGCGCACTACTTTGTCGCGACGCATGTATTTCACACCAATACGCGCCTTACGACGATAACCCCAGGTCTCTGCGGTAAGTGGTGGTAATACGGTTTCCGGTTTTACCTTACCTATTTTTTCCAGATTCTCCAGCAACCTTTCCTGCTTGGCAGCAATTTGAGACTCCGAGCTCAAGTGCTGTTGGCTGCAGCCTCCACAGATCCCAAAGTGTTGGCAACGCGGTTCTATGCGCAACGGTGATGGCTTGATCACTTCCAACATATCAGCCTCATCAAACTTGCTCCGTGTTCGACAATAGCGAAATTTCACCTCTTCTCCGGGCAAGGCTCGATGCACGAATACGACTTTGTCATCTATATGGCAGATGCCACGGCCATCATGGGACAGGGATTCGATAACCGCTGTACGCGGCTCAGGAAATTTTTTACGACGTCGGGACATAATACGAATACTCAAAAACAATTAACGGTGGTTAACAGCAACAAACAATAAAAACAGTTAGCGCATGAGGATGTGTACTAACTGTCTTCAGACGCTTTCTTAAGCAGGAAATACATCGGTAGAAAGATAACGATCGCCACGATCACAAATAATCACGACGATCACTGCGTTCTCTACTTCTTTAGATAACTGTAAAGCGGCAGCAACAGCGCCACCGGATGAAATGCCAGCAAAAATACCTTCCTGCTCGGCCAAAGCTCGAGTCGTCTGTTCCGCATCTTCCTGAGTCACATCAATAATGCGATCAACACGAGCAGCATCATAAATTTCTGGAAGATACTCTTTCGGCCAACGGCGAATGCCGGGGATGCTTGCGCCCTCGGTAGGCTGAACACCCACAATATCAATGTTAGTGCCTTCCTTTTTTGCTATCTCTTTAAAATAGCGTGAGCAGCCCATAATGGTTCCCGTGGTCCCCATGGAGCTCACAAAATGGGTGATTTTTCCTTTGGTATCCTGCCAAATCTCGGGGCCGGTGCCTTCATAGTGCGCCAGGGGATTGTCCGGGTTGGAAAACTGATCCAGCACTTTTCCTTTGCTCTCTGATTGCATCTTTAAGGCCAAATCACGCGCGCCTTCCATGCCCTCTTCCTGAGACACCAATACGATCTCGGCTCCAAAGGCCTTCATCACCCCTCTTCGCTCCACACTCATGTGCTCGGGCATGATCAGGATCATCCGGTAAGCTTTTATGGCTGCGGCCATGGCCAGGGCAATGCCGGTATTGCCACTGGTGGCCTCAATCAGGGTATCACCAGGCTTTAATTCGCCCCTCGCTTCAGCGTGGCGAATCATGCTCATAGCGGGTCGATCCTTAACGGAACCCGCTGGATTATTGCCCTCCAGCTTGACCAGTACCACATTGCCGGTTTTACCCGGTAAACGCTGCAGTCGCACCAGCGGGGTATTGCCCACGAAGGACTCAATTGTAGGAAAAGTCATCTGCCAGCCTCAAAGGAATGAAAAAGAGTCGCATAATTTAATGGTTTAGGCATTTTTTTCAAGTATTTTAAAGAGATACTAGCAAAAAGGCCTGATAGAATGTGGACAAGACCATGAAAACCGCACATAAAATAAGTTATGGCGTTATGCATATCCACTGTTATTAGCAAGCACGTTAACTGGCAATAAAACAGTGGCTTAACAATTGAGTACAGCTAATCTGGAGCAATGTTTAATCATGAATAATCCCATTCATTTTTTCCCGCCCCGAATGTTCCTGCTGAATATATTGTTACTAATAATCAGCATTTACCCTCATTCAGCTTTTGCAGAAAACGGCGCGCTTACAGAAGAAGAATTTTTCGCTGACATACCTGTGGTGCTAACCGCTACTCGTCTTAAACAACCAGTCAGTGAAGCGCCAGCATCCATGACCATTATTGACCGTCATATGATCGAAACCTCGGGAGCAAGGGATATTGTTGACGTATTCAAACTGGTGCCAGGTTTTCAGGTACAGCATGAAAATGGTCATACGCCCATTGTGACCTACCATGGCATGAGTGACCAGTATTCCCGCTGGATGCAGGTGCTAGTTGATGGAAGATCTATTTATAGCCTGGCCATTGGTGGTGTTGAGTGGTCACAAATACCACTTGTACTTGATGAAATTGAACGCATTGAAATCACTCGCGGCCCTAACGCCGCCAGTTATGGTTCAAATGCTTTTGCTGCAACCATCAACATCATCACAAAACATACTTCTGAAACCGATGGAACATTCTTCAGGCTCACCGCGGGTGAGCCAAACAAACTCAGAGATGCCCTGCTCCAATATGGCGATAGCGTTAACCTTTCCAAAGGAAATATGGATTACCGTCTGACGCTGGGACGCCTTTCTGATGATGGTTTTACTGACCGCTATGATGTTATGGAAGCGAACCTGGGTCGTTTTCGTATCGATTATAACGATGGTGGGTCAAATACCTGGTTTTACTCAATGGGGTATATCAACGGTCCACGTGGACTGGATTATGGTAACAATTATGAATACCCTGAAAGAAATTATGAGAAAGATACTGATTACAGTTTCCAGCAACTGCGCTGGACGCATGATTTAAGCGGAAATGAAGAGGTCTATATTAATTACTATCATAAC
>JAUWLO010000094.1 GCA_030613605.1 Gammaproteobacteria bacterium
TCCTACCAACTGACCGCACGCAGCATCAATATCATCGCCTCGGGTTCGGCGAGTAATCGTGATCAGACCACCTTTAATTAAAATGTCTCGGAAACGATCAATAGCGGCATCACTGGAACGACGATACTGGGTGTCAGGAAAGGGATTAAAGGGAATCAAATTTACTTTCGAAGGCACGCCACGCAGCACCTTCACCAGCGCTCTGGCGTGGTCGGGTTTATCATTCACACCATCAAGCATTACGTATTCGATAGTAATCTTGCGGCGTGTATCACCCTCTATATAATTCTTACAGGCATCCAGCACTTCGCTAATAGGATACTTTTTGTTGAGCGGCACCAGCTCATTTCGCAGTTCATCGGTAGGCGCATGTAAGGAAAGTGCAAGCGCGACATCACTGACTTCTTTCAAACGAGCCAGAGCTGGCACTACACCCGATGTGCTCACCGTTACACGACGCTTTGACAGGCCATAGGCGAAATCATCCATCAGTAAATCGATGGCTTTCACCGTATTGTCAAAATTCAACAACGGTTCGCCCATACCCATGAATACAACATTAGAAATCACCCGCTCACCTTTGGGGTCACGCCCAAGTGCTTTATTAGCCACCCATATTTGGCCAATGATTTCAGCAACGGATAGATTTCGATTAAACCCTTGTTGCCCGGTAGAACAAAAAGAACATTCCAGCGCGCAACCGATCTGCGAAGATACGCATAAGGTTCCCCGAGTTTTTTCCGGAATAAAAACAGTTTCCACCGAGTTGCCACTGTCGAGTTTCAGGAGCCATTTGTGAGTACCATCACTCGATACCTGATCCAGCAATACTTCGGGGGTTCGAATTTTAGCTGTCTCTTTAAGCCTGGCACGCAAAGCCTTACTCAGGTTCGTCATTTCATCAAAATCACTCACCGCATACTGGTGTAGCCACTGAATAACCTGCTTGGCACGAAAACTTTTTTCGCCCAGATCGGCAAAAAAAGTCTCCATGTCAGCACGATTCAAATCCAGCAGGTTAATTTTGACAGTCATAAAATAATTCCGATTTAAAGCCTAGCGCGTACGCGCACAAATTTCGTCATCAGAAAAAAAGTAAGCTATTTCTTCGGCAGCTGTTTCCGGGGCATCAGAACCGTGCACCGCATTTTCATCAATGGAGCTGGCGAAGTCCGCACGAATCGTACCGGCTTCAGCCTCTTGCGGGTTGGTGGCGCCCATGACGGTGCGATTGGCGAGAATGGCATCCTCCCCCTCCAGAACCTGGACCATTACTGGCCCGGAAACCATGAATTCTACGAGATCATTGAAGAATGGACGCTCTTTATGCACGGCATAAAAGCCTTCCGCCTGGTCACGCCCCAAATGCAGCATTTTCGACGCAATAATTCTCAGGCCTGCCTTTTCAAAACGGGCGTAGATTTCACCAATATGATTATTGGCTACAGCGTCGGGCTTAATAATGGAAAAAGTTCTTTCGATTGCCACAAAGTACTCCTGAAAATGTTCAAGGCTGCTATAAACCCCTTATTATACTAGAGAATCGGGAGAAACCCCTAGGGTGCAAATCGACTATTTTTGACCATTTGTTGGCCAAAGAGGGGAAAATCAGGCCGAAGGCGACAGAATCAGATATGACGCTTGCCTGCTGGCCAGAATAGGGGATTTCCGAGCCTTTTCTTTAATGAGCAATTATCAGCCAATCAGGGAGATTATTCGCATTCCTCGATCCAGGCGGCCTGGGCAGCCTCAAGAATACGCTCACCACAATGCTCCGGATCATCATCAAATTCGTCCAGTGCCTGAATCCAGTTGCGGAGGTCTACAAAGTTCACCTGGCTGGGGTCAGCATCAGGGTGCGCTTCGTCCAGCGCAATAGCGATTTCCAGTGATTCAGTCCACTTTAGACCCATGCTGACACCCCTTTTAAACTAATGGTTTTCAGATACCATGTTTATGGTGTATTTGGGAATTTCAATCACCATATCCTTGCTACCCACTTTTGCCTGGCAACTCAGTCGTGAATCAGGTTCCAGCCCCCAGGCTTTGTCCAGCAGATCATCTTCTTCTTCTGTGGACTCTTCCATGGAATCAAAACCCTCTCGAATCACTACGTGACAGGTAGTACAGGCGCAGGATTTTTCACAGGCATGCTCAATATCAATACCATTGGCCAATGCAGCGTCACAGATAGTGTCACCGGTTTTGGCTTCAATTACGGCACCATCGGGGCAGATTTCTTCGTGGGGTAAAAAAATAATTTGGGGCATGCTGCATCTTTCTCAATAAAGGATTTCGGTTCTTCTTCTGCCAACGATTCGGGCAAAAACATAATTTACAATTTAGCTAAATTCATCAACTTTATGGCCTGTCATTGCCATTTGAATGCTGGCATCCATCCGGCGTGCGGCAAAATCTGTACTGGCCTTATTCAATTCCTCAATCGCGAGCTTAATCCGGCGAGGGTCATCACCACCACGAACTTCATGCAGCATCTTAACAGCCGCTTCAATCAATTCCTGTTCATTCTTTTCAAGCAACCGACCATCTGTTTCAACGGCCGCTTCAACCGATTCAAGAATACGATCGGCCTCTACTTGCTGTTCTCGCAAAGTACGTGCAGCCACATCCTCCTGTGCATGATCCATTGAATCACGCAGCATGGTAGCAATTTCAGTATCTGACAACCCAAAGGAAGGTTTCACCTGTACCGTGCTTTCAACACCAGAAATCTGTTCCCGCGCCGTAACCGACAACAAACCATCTGCGTCAACCTGGAAAGTAACGCGTATCTGCGCAGCACCTGCCATCATCGGGGGTATACCTCGCAATTCAAATCTCGCCAGCGAACGACAGTCACTCACCAATTCACGCTCACCCTGTAACACGTGCACCGCTAATGCAGTTTGGCCATCCTTAAAGGTTGTAAAATCCTGAGCTTTCGCCGAAGGTATAGTGGTGTTACGTGAAATAATTTTTTCCACCAGCCCACCCATGGTCTCTATACCCAGCGACAACGGAATGACGTCCAGCAACAACATTTCTTCATCCGGTTTATTACCCACCAGAATATCAGCCTGAATAGCGGCACCAACAGCAACCACTTTATCCGGATCGATATCGACCATGGGATCGCATTGAAAGAATTCACCTACCAGCTCTCGTACTCGAGGAGAGCGTGTAGAGCCTCCGACCATCACCACATCTTCTATTTCACTAACATCTACCCCAGCATCACGAAGCGCGCGCTTGCACGGCGACAAGGTCTGAATAATCAGAGGATCAATGATTTCATACAACTGACTACGAGTAAGTTCACCTTCCCAACAATCACCATCGGGACACGGTATTGAAATTGCAACGACTTCCTCATCAGACAATGGTTCTTTGGCACGCCATGCCTCGGCCAGACTTGCGCGTGACTGACTATCAGACACGGCTTGTTTCATTCCAGCCTGTTCATACATCCATTCACCAATCGCGTGATCTATATCATCGCCACCTAAAGCGGTGTTACCTGCTGTGGCCATTACTTCAAAAACACCACGATTGAGATGCAGAATGGATATGTCGAATGTACCGCCACCCAGATCATAAACGACGTGGATGCCTTCAGAGCCACGATCCAGACCATAAGCCACTGCTGCGGCAGTGGGTTCGTTAAGTAATCTTAAAACATTTAAGCCAGCCAATTGTGCAGAATCTTTGGTGGCCTGACGCTGAGCATCATCAAAATAGGCAGGGACAGTAACAACAACACCTGTTAGTTCACCACCCAGGCTATTTTCCGCACGTTGTTTTAGGACTTTTAGAATTTCCGCCGAAATTTCAACGGGTGTAACATCACCACCCAATGTCCGTATTCGTGGCACCGATGCTTCACTATCAACAAAATCATATTCCTTGCAGGTGCACTGCTTGCAAATATCCGCAAGCCCTCTGCCCAAATAACGCTTAACAGAGACAATAGTGTTACGTGGATCCCCAATGGAAGACTGCCTGGCTACGGTACCCACCTGGGGCACTTCTCCTTTACGGTAACGCACAACTGAGGGCAGCAAATGATTGCCGTCAACATCGGGTAGCGTTTCTGCCTTGCCACTGCGCACCGTCGCAACCAGTGAATTGGTTGTCCCCAGATCAATGCCCGCAGCCAGCTTGCGCTGGTGTGGTGCTGCAGCCTGGCCCGGTTCGCTTATTTGAAGTAATGCCATGTTTTCTGGTTTCTAAAATCGGTATCTTAAATTAATGCTTAAATCAGCAACTTAAATTTGGTTCTTTAGTTCGCTGTGGATTCCTGGCTTTTCCTAAACAAACAGGAAATAATCAGGAAATCAGTAAACGTCTAAATCATCATCCAACGCATCAGCCTCTTGTTCCAATTTCCGGAAAAACTGCATCTTCCGTGTTAAGTCTCTGGCTTTTTCAAATGATGCATCATTATTTTCTGTAAAAAGAATCGCCAACTCTGCCGTGATTTCTTTAATTCTTACATCAATATCACGGGCTATTTTTTGTAGTTGCTGGTGCGGGTCATCGCACTCTTTTACCGCACCCAAACGTTCACGCAACTCCATCTGTTCCATCAAAAATGCGCCATCAAATGCTGTGTCCAGATCATTCAGCTCAATACCGCGTAATTCCAGCAAATAACGCCCTCTTGCAAGAGGATCTTTCAACGTCTGAAAACCTTCATTGATGCGAGCAGCCATTTGCACAGATAAACGTCGCTCTGATTCAGCGGCGTTGGCAAATCGATCAGGGTGTACGGTTCGCTGCAGCGTGCGATAGCGTTCGGTTAATATCTTACGATCGATATCGAAAGATACCGGCATATTAAACAGTGCAAAATAACTACTGGAAAGATCCGACGACCGCATGCGAAAAATAGACCCGTTTAGACTGTATCAATCAAACCGTGAAACTTTCACCACAACCGCAACTGTCTTTTACATTTGGATTGTTAAATTTGAATCCCTCATTCAAACCTTCTTTGGTAAAATCCACTTCAGTACCATCAAGATAAATCAGGCTCTTGGGGTCAATCAGCACTTTGACGCCTTTATCTTCAAAAACATTATCATCGCTATCGACTTCATCAGCGAACTCAATAATGTATGCCATACCCGAACAACCCGTGGTCTTTACGCCGAGACGCAGCCCAACACCCTTACCTCTATTTTCAAGGAAAGACTTAATTCTATCTGCGGCAGATTCCGTCAATGTAATCGTCATAACAAATACTTCTTTAATTATTACAGTCTAAATTTTACCAGCGAGCAATCTATATGCTATGCGGCCTCATTGGACTTTTTGCCACTTGCTTTGCCACGGTAGTCTTCAATGGCAGCCTTGATAGCATCCTCGGCCAACACCGAGCAATGAATCTTTACTGGCGGCAAAGCCAGCTCTTCAGCAAGCTCCGTGTTTTTAATCTGTCCTGCCTCATCCAGAGTCTTACCTTTAACCCATTCGGTTAAAAGCGAACTGGAAGCAATGGCAGACCCACAACCATAGGTTTTAAAACGTGCATCTTCGATCACACCATCATCACTGACTTTAATTTGAAGACGCATCACATCACCACAGGCTGGTGCGCCAACCATGCCGGTACCGACAGAGGGATCATCTTTTTCCATAGTGCCCACGTTACGTGGATTTTCATAATGATCTAATACTTTATCACTGTATGCCATGATGTACCTGCCTCACAATCATATTGACTGTTGTTAATTAAATAGTTTTTTTACTGTTATCATCAGTAAAAATATTTAGTGCGCCGCCCACTTCACCTGCGAAATATCTATACCGTCTTTGTACATATCCCACAGTGGCGAAAGTGCACGCAATTTCCCTATAGCTTCTCGCACATGCGATATCACGTAATCAACCTCTTCTTCCGTGGTAAAACGACCAATACTAAAACGAATTGAACTGTGCGCCAGCTCATCATTTCGACCCAATGCTCGCAACACGTATGAAGGTTCCAGGCTTGCCGATGTACAGGCTGAACCTGAAGAAACTGCCATGTCCTTCAAGGCCATGATGAGGGATTCACCTTCAACATAGTTGAAACTGATATTAAAGATGTTGGGTACGCTATGTGCCATATCTCCGTTGATATACACCTCTTCAAGATCCTTTAAACCTTCAAACAAACGATCACGCAACATGGCGATACGGGCTTCGTCTTTGACCATATCTTCTTTGGCCAGGCGAAAAGCTTCACCCATACCAACAATCTGATGCGTCGCCAGTGTTCCTGAACGCATACCACGCTCATGACCACCGCCGTGCATTTGCGCTTCCAGACGTACACGAGGTTTACGACGGACGTAAAGCGCACCCATGCCCTTGGGGCCATAAATTTTATGAGCAGAAAAAGACATGAGATCAACTTTTAGCTCAGATAAATCAATTTTTGTTTTGCCGGCACTTTGCGCCGCATCGACATGAAAAAGAATACCCTTTGATCTCGCCAGCTCGCCAATAGCCGCAATGTCCTGGATCACACCCAGCTCATTGTTAACGTGCATGATGGAAATAAGAATGGTGTCATCGCGAATAGCGTCTTCCAGTTTCCCCAGATCGATCAGACCTGTGGGCTCGGGATCCAGATAAGTGACTTCATAACCTTCGCGCTCAAGTTGACGGCAGCTATCCAGCACGGCTTTGTGCTCGGTCTTGCTGGTAATAATGTGCTTGCCCTTTTTATGGTAAAAGTGCGCTGCACCCTTAATAGCAAGATTGTCAGACTCGGTAGCACCAGAGGTCCAGATGATTTCTTTAGGGTTGGCATTAACCAATGCCGCGACATTTTTGCGTGCTTCTTCTACAGCAGCTTCTGCATTCCAGCCATAGGGATGGGAGCGCGAAGCCGGATTACCAAACTCACCATCAGGCGTCATGTATTCCATCATCTTTTTCGCGACACGAGGATCCATCGGCGTAGTTGCCGCATAGTCCATGTATATGGGTCGCTTGCTACTTATTGTCATATTACTGATTACCCTGAATGTATTTTCTATTAATATGTTTTTCTTCGCGTTGAACTTACGCCACAGCGCCAAAATTCTGTAAAACTCGCACCTGCTTTTTCAGGCACTTCACGAAGTGATTTATCTCTTCACGTGATGTATCTTTACCCGTGCTAACTCTGACCGCACTTCGAGCCAACCCGGCATCAATGCCCATCGCCAATAAAACATGACTGGGTTCAACATCTCCGGTACCACAGGCAGAACCGCTGGAGACCGCCAAACCTGCCTGATCCAGCGCCATCAACAGTGTTTCACCATCCAGACCTGGTACTGCAAAAAACGTGGTATTGGGTAACCGTACTGCCTGTTGCCCAAAAATTCTCAACCCTGGTACATCTGTTACCAACTGTTGCTCCAGACTTGTCTGTAATTCCCGCATGTGGTTCTGGCGCCCGGCCAGCTCATTGGCTGCCAATTCCGATGCCTTACCAAAACCCACAATGGCCGCAACGTTTTCCGTCCCTGCCCGCCGACCTTTCTCGTGTCCGCCACCATGAAGCAATGGCTCCAGGTCCACAGTCTTGTCAACAATCAGCGCACCCGCGCCTTTGGGCCCATAAATTTTGTGCGCAGACAAACTCATTAAGTGTGCGCCGCAAGCTGAAAAATCCAGCGGAATTTTCCCTGCCGCCTGCACTGCATCTGTAAGCAATGTTGCACCGCATGTTCGAGCCACCTCTGCTACATGCGTTAAGTCCTGTATCGCTCCTGTTTCATTGTTAGCCATCATCACCGCCATTATTTTCGGCGCCGGGCCAGCAATGGTCGACAATGAGGCTTCATCGATTAACCCGGAACTATCAACGGCGATTTTTGCCACT
>JAUWLO010000253.1 GCA_030613605.1 Gammaproteobacteria bacterium
CAACAAAAATCCTGCCCGTACCCAAAAAACTTTCCGAACACGTCTATGCATGGATTGGCCCCCTGGATGGCCCCAGCAAAGATAATCACGGATATCGGATGAACCTGGCTTTCGTGGTGGGTACCAAGGCCGTGGCAGTTATCGACACCGGCTATACCGAAGCCATGGCCAAAGAAATGTTAATCCACATCCGGGCAATTACCAGCAAGCCTGTTAAGTACGCCATTAACACCAACTCACAACCGCATCGTTTTATGGGTAACCCGGTATTTCGAAAAGCTGGCGCTACCATTATTGCGCACACAAAAAGTGCTGAACGTATGGCAGCAAGAAGTGGTAATTTCGCCGGCGCAATCGAAAGGATTCTGGAACTACCCGAAGGCAGCGTTAAGTTCCCCGAGGCGCCCGACCAGATGATTAACAACGAAACCCAGCGGCTGGATTTGGGTGGCGTGATTATCAAAATTAATAACTACGGTGTCGCACACACACCTGCATCATTAGTCGTTGCAATACCCGCAGACAAAATCGTTTATGTCGGTGATATTTTATATGCGCAAAGACTGCTGGCCATTTCGCCCGACAGCAATATCAAGTCGTGGATCACCGTATTTGACCAGCTCAAGCAATATAATGATGCGACCTTTATTCCCGGCCATGGTCAGCCCGGTCCATTAAAGAGTTTTGACTTCCCTACTCGCAGCTATCTTAAGTTACTGCTTACCCATATGGATAAAATGGTGGATGAAGGGGTTGATGTACAGGATGCCATTAACAAACTGGATCAATCACGTTATTCCAAATTGACCAACTTCGAGTTATTAGCCGGCCGCAATGCCAGCTGGGCTTATCTGGAAAGAGAACAGGCTGCCTTTGAGTAATTCAACCGCTCTCGGGTAATTTCTCTATACATCTATATAACAGGAAGCTCAAACCAAAAAGTTGTGCCCGTTGCAGACTGCGGATCGGTTTTGGTATCAAAACCAATACTGCCACCATGGTGCTCAATAATAGCTTTGGCAATACTCAACCCCAACCCTGAACTCTTTACCTTTTGATCATTGGTTAGTTCTTTTTTGGGCGCATGCGCCATGGCAAACGCCTCAAACACACGCGACTGAAAATCTTTGGGAATCCCAGGCCCGTGATCACGAACACTAACCCTTAGCCGTTTACCAACGCGCTTCACTGCCACTTCAATGGTGTCGTTTTCACCACCATATTTAGCGGCATTACTCAGGAAGTTAGTTAACACCTGGCCGATGCGATTTTCATCGCAAAACACATCATCGTTAGCCAGCGGCTTTTTCAATTCATAGTGTACGGAAAATTGCTTTCCATACAGTCTATTTTGTTCAACAGCATCAGCCACCACACTGCTCAGTCGAGATTTTTGTTTATTGAATTCCAGGCTTCCCGATTCTATTTTTTGAATATCAAGAAAGTCATCCACCAACAGCAATAAACGCTCAGCGCTACTTGAAGCCAGATCGATACATTTTTTAACATCAGAGTTAGCCTTTCCCACACCACTATCAGCAATCAAATCCAGCGCGCAGGTTACGACCGAAGCAGGCGATCGAAATTCATGACTCACCACACCCATGAGCACCTTTTTTTGCTCCTGCACATATTCACGTTGACGTTCTTCCTTCCTCAATCTAATCACCAACTGCACAGCGATAAAAATAAATATCAAAAAAATCCCGATTGACTCCAGGATAAGTTTATTTCGATAGTTTTCATGTAACTCCGGATTATGGAACTCGATAACCTGCCAACGGGTCCCCGGCACATCATGCCGCATGGATATGCGCATTAGCTCCCCTTCCGAGAGCCGGTAGTCATCACGCGCCCAGTGGTTGCGGGCACCTTCAGCAATCACCTCAATTAAATTATCTCGCTGAGGAAGAATCAGCATAATTTGATGGTTGGGACTTTGAATACTGTTGATAATATTACCCAGCACGTCAGCTAAAAAACTGACAAAAAATATTCCTTCCTTTTCACTCCCTTCGTCATAGCGCACCATGATGTCGAAATGGTAACCCTCTGTGTTGGGGTGGATATACGGATGATAGACATGCTGGTCTTTAGAAAACTCTTTCACATCGGACAGACATAACTCGGATACCAGACCATCAAAATCTTCGAAAAGCGGTTCACCTGAATTATCCGCGATGGAAAAAGCAAAACGATCAGGAAAATAACGCGTCAGCAATATTCCTAAATCTTCTTTCAGGGCATCATTGTTCGGGTCGGATGCCAACGCCCGAATCCTGTCAATGTGTTCTTCCGCAAACAACTTAACCATGCGCTGCTTTTCGTTGACATAATGAGCAACCTGCTTGTTTACGCCGCTGATAGATTCGTGACCAATATCGAGATGGTATTGATGAAAGGCCTCCAGACGAGCACTGGTGATCCAGCTCAGCATACTGGCCACCAATAAAATCATTAAACCAACAAAAACTACGTAGTTTTTGCAGGCAAATGTTCGGCTACAAACCATGATTGCTATCCATTCTCGCCTTGAATTTTTGAAAGATAACGATTGCTTGATTATGCATAGATACTCGGAGAATGTATTGAGTTTCTGTTTTCGACCCTGTTTTCAACCCCGGTTTTCGGTACAATAGCCGCCCCTGGCGCTGCTCGTATAAAATTGCACGCCAAATGTTTTATGGCGACCCGTGCGGGTCCCCTCGCAACGATAAATTGTGAACCCCGTCAGACCTGGAAGGGAGCAGCGGCAGCAGTGGATTCGTGTGCGGGGTGTGGCTGGTGCGGGTTGCCACCCTTATTTTTCTGATGACTCTTACTAAAAGTCGGTTGCCCCTCCAACTCGGGGACGTCTTTATGGTATTGTTCTGAGCCTTCTTTTCGTATTTCTAACTGAGTATTTCGATGAGTTATCAGGTTCTGGCGCGCAAATGGCGCCCTCGCACATTTAAAGAATTGGTTGGCCAGGAGCATGTACTCAAGGCTCTGGTGAATGCGCTGGATAACGACCGTCTGCACCACGCCTTTTTGTTCAC
>JAUWLO010000023.1 GCA_030613605.1 Gammaproteobacteria bacterium
CATACTTCGCGTCTTTCTCTGTAGTCATGTCTCTCTCTGGAGTAATTTCTGTCTCTGGATTCCTGTCTGTCTATGTATTCATGTCTGTCTCTGGACTCATATCTATCTCTGGACTCGTGTCTGTCTCTGGACTCGTGTCTGTCTCTGGATTCATGTCTATCACCAGGTTCGTACCTTTCCCGTCTGTAATCTTGAGATTGTTCTTTTATTCTTTGAAAGAGGCCACCTTTTTTTCTGGCCTTTCTGAGTTTGTGGGGCACATGTCTATCTCTGGCCCGACGCCATTTCCCATCATGCCTGTCTGCCTCATGCCAGTAGCCATCGTAATAACGCATGTATCGGTTGCTGGAGAAAAATAAATTATCAAAACCGAGAACAATGTAGGCACCTATTCCGCTGTCAAACACGAGGTCAACGCCATGTTGATGCTGGTGTCGGTAGCCATGTGCTGGTGCATGAGGAGGAGGCGAAGGCCTGTGATGTCTGTTATAGCGTTTGTGACCCCTTAACCTGTCCGGGATATGACGATGTTCAGCATGGCCCCATGTGCCATTCAGCCTGAGTGCAGATTGCCAGTAACCATCGTAGAAACGCAGATATAAATTGTTGTAGAAATAGATGCCGTCATAACCCAGTACGAGGTAGGCACCAAAGTCAGTATCGTATTCGAGGTCATAATTATGGTGATGATGCCGATAACCATGCGCCGGGGCGTGTGGCGGGAGGATATGCCGAGTATGTGTGGCGGTAGCGTGCGTGCTGACGGGTATCACAGCCACTGTTCTGCAGCCTGCGAATAACATTATTGAAAGTATGGCTAATAAGAGGGCTGTGCGTTTCATGAGAACCTCACGTATTTTAAATGGGGTAATTCAATCAGACTTTTTAATTGGGAAATAGTTTCCATTTACCTTGAGCGTAGCTGATGAACCTTAACGTGACCTGAACCAGCGTTTGCGCAAGGTATCAAATACTCGGTTGGGATACCACACTTTGCCAAGGCTGCCGTTATAACGTGCCAGGGCTCGTTGGAAATCACCTTTTTCCCGTTGCAGGTAGTGTTTGAGAATGGTGCAACCAAAGCGCAGATTGGTGCGAGTGTTGAAGAGGTTGTCTCCGGCATCGGGAATTTCTTTTAACCAGAAAGGCATGATTTGCATCAGTCCCTGTGCGCCAGCGCTTGAAATGGCCCAGCGATTGAAGTTGCTTTCGACGTTAATGACTGCCAGCACCAGTTCTGGAGCCAGGCCGACCTTGTTGGCTTCGTAGTGAATATTTTTCAGTAGTTCCAGACGTTTGCTATCGTCTGGCATGCGGGATTTGAGTCGGGTGGACATATCCAGAAGCCAGACTTCGGCATCAAAACGGTCCTCAAAGCTGTCAGATTCGTTGATGGTTTTTAGCAGCAGGTTACGGAGGTCATCGTCGGGTTTTTCTATTGTTGCCGCCATCGCCGCGCTGCTTACTGCTATTGATGCAACCACCAGCAGTAATACAGCAGGGGAAAACAGAGTCGAAAATTGGCGCAATTTGGGCATACCCTTTATGTCGTCTTGGTTGTTTTTTCCTTGAGAAAATTGATCACAGAATCGAGCGAAATATCCTGTTTATCAGTATCTTGCCGGCCTTTGTATTCAATGTTGCCTGAATCTAACCCGCGTTCACCTACCACGAGGCGATGCGGAATGCCGATAAGCTCCATGTCGGCAAACATGACGCCCGGGCGCTCCTTACGATCATCCAGCAGCACATCAAATCCGGCTGCTTCCAGCTCGTCATGAAGCTTCTCTACCGCTTCACGCAGGCGCTGGGATTTGTGCATATTCATGGGTAATAAGGCCACCTGAAACGGGGCGATGGATTCAGGCCAGATGATGCCGTTGTTATCGTGATTTTGCTCAATGGCGGCAGCCACCACACGAGAGACACCAATACCGTAACAGCCCATGGTCATCACCACTGATTTACCGTTTTTATCCAGCACAGTTGCATCCATGGCCGCAGCGTATTTCTGTCCCAGCTGGAAAATATGACCCACTTCAATGCCACGCTTGATGGACAGGGTGCCTTTGCCATCGGGGCTGGCATCGCCTCCCTGCACATTGCGTAGGTCGGCCACCTCGGGCAAGTTCACATCACGTTGCCAGTTAATACCAAAATGATGTTTGTCTTCGATATTGGCGCCGGCGCTAAAGTCAGCCATTACCGCTACAGTGCGGTCGGCAATACAGGGGATGGGTAACTTCACCGGGCCTAGTGAGCCGGGTCCGGCACCAATGGCGGCACGGATGTCTTCCTCGCTGGCGAACTCCAGTGGGCTGGCCACCTGCGGTAATTTTTCGGCCTTAACAGTATTGAGTTCGTGGTCACCACGTACCAGCAGAGCCACCAGTTCGTTTTCAGATTCTTCGCTGGCGTGAACCACCAGGGTCTTGATGGTTTTCTCAATGGGCAGGTCGAATTGATCCACCAGTTCATCAATGGTTTTGGCGTTGGGGGTGTCTACTTCGGTCATTTTCATGGAAGCATTTGGACGATTACCCGCAGGAGCTACGGCTTCAGCCAGTTCCACATTGGCTGCATAGTCGCTTTGGCTGGAAAAGGCGATGGCGTCTTCACCTGATTCTGCCAGTACGTGGAATTCATGGGAGGCACTGCCACCAATAGCACCGCTATCTGCCTGCACGGGACGGAAGTCCAGCCCTATACGTGTGAATATGCGCGTATAGGTCGCGTGCATAACCTCGTAAGTTTGTTGCAATGATTCCTGATTCACATGAAAAGAATAGGCATCTTTCATCAGGAATTCGCGCGCTCGCATAACGCCAAAACGTGGTCGGGTTTCATCACGAAACTTGGTTTGAATCTGATAAAAATTCATTGGCAACTGTTTATAACTGCGCAGTTCACGACGACAGAGATCAGTAATCACTTCTTCGTGGGTCGGGCCAAAACAAAATTCTCGGTTATGGCGATCATGCATGCGCAACAACTCGGAGCCATATTGATCCCAGCGCCCGGATTCCTGCCACAGCTCGGCCGGTTGCACGACGGGCATGAGCAGTTCCTGCCCTCCGGCACGATTCATCTCTTCACGTACGATGTTTTCAACCTTGCGTAATACTCGCAGGCCCAGAGGTAACCATGAGTACAGGCCGGAAGCCAGTTTGCGAATCATGCCAGCGCGCAGCATAAGCTGGTGGCTGATGATCTCCGCATCGGCGGGAGTTTCTTTAACGGTGGCTAGTAGGAATTGTGAGGTGCGCATGGTGATTTAAAAAATTATATTGTGAAAACCTGGTGGTAATTTCTGGCACCCAGTTGTGGTAACAGAAATCCCCTTTTTGTTTAAATGTGCCTGGGTCTACTCAGCAGTCTATTCAACGACCTGCGCATTGGAGACAAACAGTATTTGATCAAAAGTGCGATGTAACGATTTACTGGTGAAGTTGTTCATCACCGCAGCATCGGTCCATTTCACATTTTGCTCGGGTTTGATACGCATCATGGAGGCGGCAATCCACATGGGTTGGCCGGTACCGGTATCAACATTCATGTAGGTGTATCCGGCAGCATGCATCATTTCCAGAACCTTGCCCTGTTTTGGCAGGTCTTTTGCGGCAGCGAGAGCGGCCTGCTGGGAGGCTGATAGTGGGCGCTGGCCCTGTGCCTGGCTGGGCTGTGTAGGTGCCTGGGTTGCTGGAGCCGCACTTTCTTCAGCTTGAGTGGATTGGGTTGTTTCTTTATTGTCCGAGTCGGAGCAGGCAATTAATGCCAGGCTCAGTGCGCAGACAATGGATAGATTTCGACGATTCATGTGCTTCTCCTAATACAATTCCCGCTAATACAAGCCGCTCAGGGTATCACAGGGCGGTTGGAGCGGCCATAAAACGCATGGAAAGGTCGATAGCCCGGACATGTTTGGTGAGGCTGCCTACTGATATAAAGTCCACGCCGGTTTTGGCAATGTCTCTTACAGTGTCCAGATTCACGTTGCCCGAGGCCTCCAGAGTGGCTCTGCCCTGGGTGAATGCCACGGCTTCACGTAATTTTGGCAAGCTCATGTTGTCCAGCAGGATTTGATTTGCTCCACCTTGTAAGGCCTGTCTTAATTCGTCCCGGTTTTCTACTTCTACCTCAACAGAGGCTTCCGGGTTGTTCATGTGTGCCTGAGCGATAGCCCCGGCAATAGAACCGGCGGCATGGATGTGATTTTCTTTTATAAGGTAGGCATCGAACAGTCCCATGCGGTGATTGTTGCCACCTCCACAGACCACCGCATATTTTTGCGCGCTGCGCAGACCGGGTAAAGTTTTGCGAGTATCGAGGATACGGGTGGTGATATCAGTATTTATTTTGGCAATGGCGTCTACATACTGGCGCGTTAACGTTGCGGTGCCGGAGAGTGTCTGTAAAAAATTGAGCGCTGTGCGTTCGCCGGTAAGCAGGGCGCGAGAATTGCCTTTTAGTGTGCAGAGCAGCTGGTCAGTTTGTATTTTATCACCATCATTAGCGTGCCATTCGATGCTGATCGCTTCATCCAATTGCTGAAAAGCTTCATCGAACCATGAAGTGCCGCAAAGTATTGCAGATTCACGACTAATAACTTCCGCAGTGGATTGGCTGTCTTTCGGGATGAGCTGGGCCGTTATGTCACCATTACCTAAATCATCACCAATGTCTTCGGTCAGTGCAAATTGCACGACCTGTTTAATGTCTGCGGGTAGAAAAGTGCAGCTAGCCATCTCGTTTCAATACGATCAACCGATAGGTTTTATAACGCTCAAACACGGCCTGTGTGCGGTGCCCCGAAAAATATTTATATTTTTGTTTTCGGAGTTTTTTGCCTAGAAATAGATTGAATAGTTTTTTAATAAGACCGTATGTCTTCGGATAATTATCGGTCAGATAACGATTGATGGTTTGCCCGGCAGGAATGAGTTTTTGCGTTAGCGTCTCATCCACCAGTTTAATATTTGGGCTAACTTTTTTCGTAATGTCTTCATCACGCAATAATGTGAAGGGATGTTTCCCCAGTTCGGCATAAAACTGGTCCATGCGATGACCTCCACCAAAACTTTTATCACCCGGTTGACCATCTCCGTCATGTTCGGTTTTAAAAAAGTCACAAATTACGACTAGCCCGCCAGGTTTGACGATGTGTGCCAGGATCGGGAATGAAGCTGCCATAGGAATGTACTGGTAGCTTTCGCTGAATAACGCGGCATCGTAATAGCCGCTATGTTCATCCAGAGGAAATTGTTCAAAAGTGGCTTCAAATAAACGCCCTGCTTTTTTATCTCCAGTTATTTTGTCTGAAGGAGCGGAACATTTTTCCAGTCGGGCGCGGACCTGCTCTGCCAGTTTGGGAGCTGGCACCAGGCCATCGGCAAGATAACCCCGGTTGATAAGCTGCGCCAGAATGTGGCCGGTACCGCAACCAATGTCAATTACCCGAGTATTACCACCCTCTGCTGAAGGCAGAGCGGTTACGATCATATCGGTATAACGCTGCTGGGCTTCGGCCAGATTGCTTAGGGATAAAGTCAGATCCTTTTCCCAGAGGCCGTAGTGCAAGTCGTCAACACCCAGAAGTTGTTGACCAAGTACCAGGCCTAGCTCCTTGCTGCCCATTTTTTCGGTTTTTACAGGTTGGCTCACAGGTCGAATCTCGCGTCTGTTTTTGACTATTTTTTGCGGAATGATGAGTAATACGGCGCAATTGATGCTTTAGAGGAGCGTCGCGCGGCAGATATTAATGGGTTACCTGTAGGTAGACAAGGGCTAGACAAGGTTACCTGCGGGAAAGGGTTTGTTTGTTACCCATTTTATATGGCAAGAAGCATGTGCTTCTGGTCACAAAATAGCACCAGGCAGGCCAATTCAACTACAGAGTGAGTGGGTTTGGGCCGAAAACTACTAATGAGATATGCCTTAATAAATCAGGGTGTTGGGATGTCCCAACAATACCCTGTGTAACTTATTGATTGAACAATGAAATAACCACATGGAAGCTTTTAGAGGTGGAGTGATGTTAACCAAAAACGTACCCATTTTAGGGATAGCCCATCGATTTATGCTGTCGGCAATGCTGGTGTTCGGGTCGGCTTCCCTCTTTGCAGCCGATGATCACCATCATTCACATGATTCCGGATTTAGTGATCCGGCCGTTTTTACAAAAGTCCCGGATGGTTGGACATCAAAGCCGATCAAGCATATCGATAAATATCCAAATGTCGATTTGGTGGTCTCTCTGGGGCAACAGAGTTACCCGCTATTTTATGATTTGATTCCGGAGTATGCACGAGAAAACAATCTCAACATTGTTGTTGAGCAAGGAACCTGTGGGATTACCTCGGGACGCTTATTGAAGAAGAAAGTGGATGTTGGCGCTTTTTGTTGTCCTCCGGGAAAAAATGATCGGTTACCTGGATTAAAATTTTATTCATTGGGTATTTCGCCGATCGCTTTGATTGTTAATACAGAAAATCCATTGAGCAATGTGAGTTCAAAGCAAGCGAAGGAAATTTTTGAAGGTGAAATTTCTCGTTGGTCCGAGATTGGCTCCAGTAACAATCAATTAATCAAACCCGTTGGCAGGTTGCATTGTAAAACTCGCCCTGGTCACTGGCGTTCGATGTTGAAAAGCGGTGATGATTTTAGTCCTCGTTTATTCGAGGTGGGTGTCATCCCGGATATGATTTCACAGGTTTCCCGTAGTGCCAGCAGCATAGGTTGGGAGACTCCTTTGATGGTGGAGCTTCACCAGAAAAAGGGCAAGGTAAAAGTGCTTAAAATAGATGGTCATTTACCTTTCGAGATTGATTATGTTTTGACTGGAAAGTATCCCCTGTATCGCAGCTATACGCTGACTGCCTGGGATAAAAAAAGCAAAACCAATCGGGAAGCGGTTAAATTGATTCGATATCTTCAGCAGCACATAGAAAAAACTCATAAAGAAATCAGTTTTATTCCGGTTTCACGATTGAAGAAGGCTGGATGGGTGTTTGTGGGTGATGAGCTTGTTGGCGAGCCGGAACCAAATTAGTAACAAAAAGAATTAATTATTATCAATATGTAGAAAATACAGAGGAAAGTTTTTTGGTGTTATTGCGTGATTATTCACTTACTTTGAAGATGCTGTTGCTGACGGCGATAGTAGGCATAGTTGTGTGGACGATTTCGGACGCTGTTAAAACATCGACCTTAAGTGAAGTGTTTCGTGAAAAACTGTCTGACCGGTTAAGTCAGCAGGCCGAAAAACAACGGATTATGTTTGATCGTTATGTGAAAGGGCATCACACCGCAATTAAGTTATTTATTTCTACAACAAACATACGAGATTATATTGAGAGCCCTGTATGGGGTAGTTCTAGTTTAGAAGACTCCGGGTCATTAACTTCTGATTTGGAGGATTTTGGTTTAGTAAAAAAACAGGCAGTAAAGTTTTATAAAAAGACTCCACCCTGGTTGCCAAAACTTTCTGTTTTACGAAATTTTATTCAGCCGCGATATTTATTATTGCTTGATGAGGATGGTCGGGTCCGTGAAGTTTATCAGGCGGATAAAGTAAATTTACCGGAAGAATTACTGAACCCGTATGGTGTGTTGTTAAATTTAAGCCGTGATCAGGGGTTTTTGACAAATATAAATGGTGCGCCTTATCTTATTGCATCGGAAGGTGTTAAAAATAAAGAAGGTGAAACTAAAGCAACATTAATGCTGGCGTCGCCGCTAGATGAGCAATTTCTGATTGCGTCCCAAAACTCCTCGCTTTCGGATTCCAATGTTATCGCGCTGTTGGCCGAGCAAGAGCCGGTGATTCTTGTAAGTAGTAATCCGGCGCTCATACCCGAGGGTAGTTATCTGAGCGATTTAAAGAGCCGTTACCTGACTATTGGTCAGGGTTTCTTTGACTATGGGGCTGCTGATCTCGTTATAGAGCTGGTTTCTTTCGTATCTACCGACGAAATAAAAACTCTCACGGCAGAAGTAATTGAAGGGGAGCGTACGGTGCGTGCGTTAACGGCGCTGTCATTCATTATTACTTTTTTGTTGCTGATGTACCTGGTAACTCGCCGCATACAGAAATTTACAGCGTATGTTGTTAATTTTTCAAAAAACCTGAAACAGGATAAACCTCTGGAGGATACCGGAGGAGATGAAATTGAAGTGCTGGAACGAAATTTTAATCGACTCGCAGAGGCGGTGGAATCAGAAACAGCAGCACTTGAATATCAGGCTTTGCATGATCCCTTGACAGAGTTACCAAATCGAAAGTTGATTAATAACAGGTTGCAGCAGGAAATATTGAGGAGTCAGAGAAGTAACAAACCATTAGTGCTAATCATGAGTGATTTAAATCATTTCAAGGAGATTAATGACACTCTGGGGCATCATGTCGGTGATATTGTTTTACAACAGGCAGCGACACGACTTTTTAGAACTTTTAGGAAAACGGATAGCGTGGCACGTTTGGGCGGCGATGAATTCGGTATATTGTTGCCGGAAACCAGTTTAGAACAGGCAAAAATGCTTTCTCAAAAAACAGTTGAAGCTTTTGAAATCCCATTTGTTGTTGAAGGTAATAGCTTGAGCGTTGGTATTAGCATGGGGCTGGCAGAAAGCCCGATTCACGGCGATGATGTCAATATTCTTGTGCAGCGCGCTGATGTCGCGATGTATGTTGCAAAGAGAGGTAAGCTTGGCTTCAGTGTTTATGACCCTGATCAGGACACTCACAGTATCGGTCGCCTGGCTTTGATGAGTGAGTTCAGAGAAGCAATAGAAAAACAATCGCTGGATGTTCTGTATCAGCCTAAAGTTGATGTGCAAACTAATGAGATTATAGGTGCAGAGGCGCTGTTGCGTTGGAATCACCCGGAGAGAGGTTGTATAGAGCCTGATGAGTTTATTCCTCTGGCGGAGCAAACAGGTTTAATTAAACCGCTAACGTCATGGGTTTTGGAGAAGGCGGTTCAACAATGTATAGAGTGGAAGGATATCTGGCCTAATTTCAATATGTCGGTGAACCTGTCAGTGCACAATCTTCATGATGTCGCCTTGCTTGACCAGGTTCGACATTTGATTAAAGAACATAAAATGCAAACATCATGCCTTACGATGGAAGTTACCGAGGGCGATATTATGACGGATCCTATTCGCGCCAAAGAAATTTTGGAGGCGTTGAGCATGATGGGGGTCACCATATCAATTGATGATTTTGGGACAGGGTATTCTTCGTTGAGCTATTTGAAACAATTGCCAGTAGAGGAGATAAAAATTGATAAATCTTTTGTTATGGAAATGATTGAAGATGAAAACGATGCGGTTATTGTAAAGGCCACAATTGAACTTGCACACAACCTGGGGCTTAAAATTGTTGCTGAAGGCGTTAAGGATCAGGAGACATGGGATCGTCTTAGGTCGTTAAATTGTGATATTGCTCAGGGATTTTTTATTAGCGAGCCCATAACTGCAGAGGAATTTATTAATCGTGAGCTATCTCATAGCTGGCCAAAGTGCGCATCTGGTTTCAGGTAATACGAATAAGTAGCACAGATAAATACAGTTGGTTCTGGGTTCTGCTTTACGCCAGCTTGTCATCCGCAACAAAATATTTCGGATCTTCAATCATGTTTACTTCCACCAGGTCGCCAGCCTTGGTCAGCAGTTTTTTGCATTCAGGACTTATGTGCCGTAAGTGCAGGCGTTTACCGGCTTTAAGATAGCGTTCGGCAAGGGCATCGATGGCCTCAACGGCAGAGTGATCGTAGACGCGGGATTTCTGGAATTCTACCACCACATCATCCGGATCATTTTTCACATCAAACAGGTCACCAAAGTTTTTTACTGAGGCAAAAAATAACGGGCCCTCCAGTTCATAAATTTTGCCGCCCATTTCATTAAGGCTGGTTCTAACATTGATGTGTTTGGCATGCTGCCAGGCGAATACCAGTGCGGAAACGATAACGCCTACTATCACGGCGATCGCCAGATCGGTGGCGACGGTGACGGCGGAGACAAGAATAAGAATAAAGGCATCAGCACGCGGGACTTTGCCCAGAATACGGAAGCTGGACCACTCAAAAGTACCGATGACGACGATGAACATCACACCCACTAATGCCGCCAGCGGAATTTGCTCAATCAGGCTGGAAGCGAACAGGATGAATGCTAACAAGGCTAATGCTGCAGTGATGCCTGACAGGCGCCCACGACCACCGGAGTTCACGTTGATCATGCTCTGGCCGATCATCGCGCAGCCGCCCATGCCACCGAAAAAACCGGTGACAACATTTGCGGTGCCCTGAGCAATACACTCTTTGTTACCGCGGCCACGGGTATCGGTGAGTTCGTCGATTAGTGTTAACGTCAGTAAAGATTCGATCAGGCCGATAGCCGCGAGGATGATCGAATAAGGCAGAATGATCCACAGAGTCTCCAGACTGAATGGCACCACGGGCAGATGGAAGTCCGGCAAGCCACCCGCTATGGAGGCAATATCGCCCACGGTTTTGGTTTCGAAGCCAATGCCGATTACCAGCAGACTGACCACTACGATGGCTGCCAGTGAGGAAGGTACAGCCGTGGTGAGCTTGGGCAAGAAGTGGATGATGGCCATGGTCAGTGCCACCAGGCCCAGCATGATCCACAGTGCACTGCCGCTCATCCATTGCATCGTTCCGTCGGCGCCAGGTAGTTGAAAGCTCTTCATCTGCGCCAGTAATATCACAATGGCCAGGCCGTTGACGAAACCCAGCATGACCGGGTGCGGCACCATGCGGATAAATTTACCCAAATGCAAAACCCCGGCGCTGATCTGGATGACCCCCATCAGTACTACGGTGGCAAACAGGTATTCCACACCGTGATCGGCCACCAGGGCTACCATTACCACGGCCAGAGCGCCGGTAGCGCCAGAAATCATGCCCGGGCGACCGCCGATGGATGCGGTAATCAGGCCCACCATGAAAGCGGCATAAAGCCCCACCAGGGGTTCCACCCCGGCCACAAACGCAAAGGCCACGGCCTCTGGCACCAGGGCCAGGGCGACGGTAAGGCCAGACAGCACATCATTTTTGATATTTCGTGTGGGTGCGGCGTGGGGTTCAAACATGGCGACCTCGGGGGAGATAAAATGGCGCTCTGGTGTTGCAACAGTGCAACAGGAGCGCGGATTCTACAGTACTTTTTATATGGTCGAAAGCGGTGTCGTCGAAAGGCAACAATTCATATTAAGGGTGTATGTGGAGCAAAGCTTGGGTAAAATTGCCTTCTTTCTGGAGTATTCGAGAGTTTTATATGTCGATGGTTACCCGATCCGTTGTTTTGATATTTTTTATGAGCGTATTTTTGGCGGCGAGTACTGCGCATGCCGGTTTTGATGAAGGAGTGGCAGCCGCGAATGAAGGCCAGTACGGTACCGCATTTCAGGAATTTTCGGCACTGGCTGAGCAAGGTGATTCGCGTGCGCAGCAAGCTTTGGCCTGGATGTATTATGAAGGACAGGGCAGAGCAAAAAATTTTGAGAAAGCCGCCTATTGGTACGCTAAAGCAGCAGAGCAGGGTAATGTCACCGCACAAATCAATCTGGCGCAGATGTACGCCTATGGTAAAGGTGTAAAACAGGATTTTTCTATTGCCGCCAGATGGTGGAGTGAGCTGGCTGAGCAGGGTGATCGTAAAGCGCAATCATCATTAGCGGGCTTGTATTATCACGGTAATGGAAAACTACGTGATTTATCAAAGGCATTTGAGCTTTGGCAACAAGCTGCGCAACAGGGTGTGATCGAGGCACAGCGCAACCTTGGTCTGATGTATGGCAAAGGTCAGGGAGTTAAGAAAAATGATATACAGGCGTATGTCTGGTTAAACGCTGCTGCCGAGCAAAATGATACAGTGGCTGCGAAAAGCCGCGATTATGCAAAATCGCAATTAAATGAAGTGCAACGTAAAAAAGCCGAGGTTTTAGCGCGGGAGATTTTAACAAATTATGTTGAGCCATTTAGAGAACAAAACAAAAATCCACACTGAAGCTCATTAACCGAGCTCAAAAAAACTGTTGAGTAAAAAACATGGTAATGATTCCCGAGCGTGACCAGCAAGTTCGTCAGGCACATGCGAACTTCATTCATCAGGTAGTAAGAGCCTGCCAGAATGAAGAGGCTGCGCTTGAGTTGAAATCAATGTTAGAAGTTGCCTTGCAGCAGGGCTGGGACGATCTGGTAAAAACCATTCGGCTTATTGTTAAGGGTAGTCGTGATGCATCGATGCTCAAAGCACTGGATGAGGAAGACAGGGTTATTGTTCAATCCATACTGGATGGTTTACAAAATCCGGCAACGCTACCCGATATAAAACAACAGGGTGATGGAGCCATGGCGGCCCCTGGCCTGGCACAAATAATCCACGCTGCGGGTACGGGCGATGTTCAGGCCTTGCAGGCGGTGTCCACTATGGCAGAGCAAATGACAGCCGCGCCTGGTGATATGGCTCGAATGGGCGGAAACATAAAGCGGCTGGTAGATGGTGAGCGCGATGCCGATCTTTTATGTAAAGGCATGGGTGCCAGTGGGGAACAGCTGATGCTTAACCTCATCGAGGAACTCAATAAGCTTGCGCCACAGTAAACTCCTTTCATAAAGCTCTTTTTTCAGAGAGCTATATCTCTGATTTTGCTAAGGTTATCGCTATTTTTTTAAATTCGTGGTTAACGTGCATTAACCTTTAGGTTTGGGTGGTTTTGCCGTTAAAGGTTGTTGGAAGCTTATGTTGCAGAGTGTATTGGTTAAAATTTCAACACTTCGCAATATGACTGGAAATCAACTGATAAGCAAAAAAGGCACGATTATGAACAGGTTAAATAGGAGTTGTTGTTATATTGGTTTGATGATTTGTATTTTTATGTTGTCTGGCACTGCGGTTGCAAAAGAAATGCCTCTCGCCCCTGATTCCATTAAGGGAACAACGAAGGTAAATGCTGAAGGCGTTATAGAGTTAGTGGAAAAATATGAGGATTTGATCGTAGTCGATTCTCGGATTAAAGCAGACCGAAAGCAGGGTTACATCGAAGGTTCTATTGGTTTGCAGGATATTGATACAACCTGTGACACTCTGGCTAAAACTATCCCGAGTAAAACTAATCCATCTTTATTTTACTGTAATGGCGTTAAGTGTGGTCGCAGCGTTAAGGCCATCAAAATAGCTGTTGGTTGCGGCTATTCAAAACTTTTCTGGTTTCGCGGTGGTTATGCCGAATGGCTGGAAAAAGGTTATCCGGTTGTTAACAAAAACTAGTGTTAAAATTAGTGTAAAAAATAGTGTTTTGGATGAATCGATTCCCAGGGAAGGTTGTTTTATAAAATCGTATGCCTAGAAAATATAAATCCTTACGAAATGTTCTGATATCCATCATTCTCCTGATGGGGCTGGTGTCGGCTGGCCTAATTGCAGTCAGTGAAAATATATTTCATGGCCTGGTGCGTGAAAGTGAGCACACGGCCATGTCCGATCTGGTCTGGTTAAAGGTGGACGATCTTATAAATGAACATTTTGATAAGACCAAAAAATTAGGGCTTAGCCTGCAAGGTGATTCGGTTATTCGAAAGTCATTTAGGGAAAGTGATTTTGATGCTGTAACAACGCTTCTCAATAGCCAGTTCCATCAATATTTTGTGACCGCTGGGATTGTTGACCTTAAAAAAATATACATATTAGATAAAAAATATAATTATTTCTCAGAATCCACAGAGATTATTGGGAAAACTGAAGGTGGCAATTTGCCTTGTATGGGTGTCCTGGTGCAGGCCAGGGCCCGTAAAGGTGCAGAAAGACTCAGGCCTATGCACGCTCTTTGTTCGCAGGTTGACCAACACTATAATTTTCTAACAATTGTCCCCATTGGAACGCTAAGTCCAAAGGGTTACGTGATGATTTTGACTGACTTTTCGTCTGTATTGAAAGGTATAGAAAAAGATTTGGGGATGCCGGTGTTATTGCGTTACCCCGATGGTGCGAGTGCTTACCAGTCTGATTCCTGGGATGAGTTGGGTATGTCTGAGGCACATATAAGCGTTAAGCATGACTTGAAAGGTGATGATGGAAACGTTGTGCTTCAAGTGGACGTCAGGCGCAATATCTCAGCGTTTCAACAGCAATGGGATAAAATGGGGTTGTATGTCACGTTGGCTTCGATTGGTTTTATTGTGTTGGCAATCCTGATTGCTTTTTTTGTTTTAAGAAAAGGTTTTTACCCTCTCGAACAACTTAGACTTGCAGCAGAGCGATTGAGTCAGGGTGTTTTCCAGAAGGTATCAATAACGTCATACCCGGAAATCGATATTCCAATTCAGTCATTCAATAAAATGGCTGAAAAAATCACCCAGCTTATTGAAGAAATGGAAGGTGAGATACGGGTACGAAAATCTGCGGAAAAAGAATTAGAAAACCATCGTGATCATTTAGAAATGCTGGTGAAAGAGCGAACAGAAGATCTGGCGATTGCACGTGATGCAGCTATGGCAGCAAGTAATGCCAAAGGAACATTTTTAGCTAACATGAGTCATGAACTGAGGACACCTCTTAATGCAATCATTGGTTATAGTGAGTTAGCCCAGGAAGATATTGAGGGCGGAGAAACGGCTGCAACGATCGAAGATCTGAATAAAATCATTAATTCTGGTAGACATTTAACTGAGCTGATAAACGGAATTCTCGATCTATCAAAAATCGAAGCAGGCAAAATGGAAGTGGAATATACCGAGTTTGAATTAACCCCATTTTTACGTAGCACTATTGATACGGTTAAGCCGCTAATCAAAGAAAAAAATAATACGTTTGAGATGGAAGTTTCGGAAGATATTGATATATTGAACGCAGATGAAACCAAACTTCGTCAATCCATTATCAATCTGCTGAGTAATGC
>JAUWLO010000283.1 GCA_030613605.1 Gammaproteobacteria bacterium
GTCGCCTGTATTTTCTCACTCACTCCGCGTTCGCGCAATTCCGTTTGTATGCGCATGGGCCCATGGCCGTTATTTTGTCGATAACGAACAAACGCCTCGGTAAAACGCTCATCGCTGAGCAGACCTTCAGCCTGCAAATCATCAATGACTTTTTCCAGCGCCATGACCACAGCCTCTTCGTCGTGGTCGTTTTCTGAAAAGCAGGAATCTTCAAACCCCTCCATTTTCTGCGAAGCGGCTTTTTTAGCGAAAAAGGCTTTTTTCTTCAACGCAGCACGGAGCTTTTGTCGCATCTCGTCTACCGCGTGTTCACGCCGTGCCAGCAAATCCATGGCTTTCTTGCGCAAATAAAGGCACAGTTTTTTGTACGCAGAAGAAGAACAAGGCAGCACCTTTTCAGATGCTACCTCATTCAGCAAGGACTCACTACTCTCCGAGATCAAGCCTCAACCTCAGCAAGTTTTTCCTCCTCAGTTTTTCCCTGGTTCTTTTTTCCGGCCTTTTGTTCACCTTTCAGCTCACCCTTCTCTTTGCTAGAAGTTTCAGCCGACATCTCTGGTAATAATTTGGCACGAACCTGAGCCTCAATATCTTCCGCAATATGCGGATTTTCCTTCAGATAGTTACGCACATTGTCTTTACCCTGTCCGATGCGATCACCATTGTAGCCGTACCAGGCACCACTCTTGTCGATAATGCCTTCCTGCACACCCAGGGTAATAATTTCGCCCTCGCGAGAAATACCTTCGCCATAAAGAATATCGAACTCCACCTTTTTAAATGGCGGTGCCACTTTGTTTTTCACTACCTTCACGCGGGTCTCGTTGCCGGTAATCTCATCGCCTTTTTTCACCGCACCAATCCGGCGGATGTCCAGACGGACAGAAGAATAAAACTTCAGCGCATTACCACCGGTGGTGGTCTCGGGATTGCCAAACATGACACCGATCTTTATGCGAATCTGGTTAATAAAAATCACCAGCGTATTGGAGCGTTTAATGTTGGCCGTGAGCTTGCGCAGAGCCTGAGACATGAGTCGTGCCTGCAAGCCCACATGATGGTCACCCATATCACCTTCGATTTCCGCCTTGGGGGTTAACGCCGCCACGGAGTCGATAACCACAATATCCACCGCACCGGAACGCACCAGCATGTCGGTAATTTCCAATGCCTGTTCACCTGTATCCGGTTGCGACACCAGCAGCTCATCCACATCAACACCCAGCTTCGCGGCATAGCTCGGATCCAGCGCATGTTCTGCATCAACAAATGCTGCCGTGCCACCTATTTTTTGCATTTCCGCAATCACATGTAAGGTCAACGTGGTTTTACCCGAAGACTCTGGCCCGTAAATTTCTACCACACGACCCCGTGGCAGACCACCAATGCCTAACGCAATATCCAGCCCCAGGGAACCCGTGGACACTGTTTCAATATCAGGCATGGCACCGGCATCACCCATGCGCATCACCGAACCCTTACCAAATTGTTTTTCTATCTGACCCAACGCTGCACTCAGGGCCTTTTTTTTGTCTTCCGATGCATTAGCCATGCTGTCTCCTCCTAAACCATCATTTAATTGTGTGTGGCTGAACCTGTGCCGTTTCAATGGCTTTACTGCCAGCCGATTATTGTTAACCAACCTGATCTACTGCTTTGTTGGACGTAACATTAGATTATATATTTTATAGTGTCAATACTTTTTATCACCTTTGTATTTAATACCACCTATTAGTTTTTATTGAGGCTTAAATGGCATTCCCCTATACTTCCTCTGTATACAAGGCTCAAAATACTGAAAGCAACACAAAAAGCTAATGATTTCAAAGAATAAGATGACAGACAACATCAAGTGGGCCACCCGGCAACGGCTGCAATACATTGAAATCACAGCCTATTACACCGGTCTAGTAACCCGCAGCGACGTGGCAAAAGCCTTTGGTATCTCTGATGCGGCCGCCACCAAAGATCTCAAACTCTACGGTCAACTGGCACCAGACAACCTGACCTATCGCCACAACGTGTTTGGCTTTGTGCCCAACGAGGGTTTTGAGCCGCTATTTGCCAATCTCTCCCCCGCCGACGTACTACCGATGATTGCCGCCAATCTGGCTGCCACCAACGGCCCTTATGGCGATGAGCCCATTTACGGCATTTCGGTGGATACCCTGCCTCTGCCCAATCGTCTGCCCGACAGGGCCGTGCTGGCACAAATCATTCGCGCCATCCGTAACCGCAACAAGTTGCAGGTGAGTTACCACTCACTTTCCAATCGGGAAAGCGCACAGGATCGCATTCTCGAACCCCATTCACTGGTCAATACAGGTCTGCGCTGGCATGTGCGGGCCTATAACGAAGAAACTTACGATTTTCGGGATTTTGTCCTGTCGCTGTTTGTGGATGCCCAGATTTTGCCGGAAACGGCAGAATCCAGCCCCCAGTATGATGATGACTGGATGGAACTCGTCACGCTGAAACTGGCCCCCCATCCCCAACTCAACGAACAAAAGCGAGCCAGCCTGCTGCTGGATTATCATTGCGAAGATGAATTGATTGAAATACAGACCCGGCGGGCCCTGATTGCCTACGTACTACATCGACTCTCTGTGGACACCAGCGCCGATCACAGCATGTACCCGGATGCTCACCAGC
>JAUWLO010000179.1 GCA_030613605.1 Gammaproteobacteria bacterium
AGACTCACCCCGTTGCCAGCGATTCCACATCTCTGTTTTTTGTTCTGCGGTATACTTTATTCGTGTTCGATAACTCATAGTCAACACTCCCTCTTTTTGCTATATAGAGTAAAGTGTTGCGTCGATCAGTTGAACCGGCAAGCGAAAGCGGACATTGACTTCTACCTCACCGAATGACCGCTATGTGGTTTATTTGGGCGACGTCTATGCCTTCACTTCCTCTACATTAAGCTAAAATATAGGTAATCCCCATCATTCTTTCTGTGAATCAAGAGCCTGCTTTATGAATTGCAAACATAGTTTGTATCGTTTCACAGCTTCTGCGTTGTTGACGTTGGTAGTCTATTTACTATCACCACTTGCTCTCGCTGCCCAGGACGATACCAGCACCTGGCAAGAACGAGCGACTACTACCATTAAGCAGCAGGAAAAAAGCCTGAAGGGCCTGACCGCTGAAAACACTAAAGTTGAAACGCTCAATGCATCATTAAAAGAAATCAGTAAAATAAAAAGTAAAGCACAGGATTGCATTACAAAAACCGAAGCTTTGTTATTAAAAACCACTCAGGACCTGGAAACCCTTGGTGAGAAAACAAAAAAAGAAAACCCGGAAGTCACCAAAAAACGACTCAGCCTGACTAAAGAACACAAAGCACTGGATCAGGAACTGGCTACCTGCAAGCTGTTACTGCTTCAAAGTCAGGATCTGACCACGTCCATTAATGATCTTCAGCAGCGTGTTCTTGCGCAGCAATTATCAGCTCGTACGCCACATATTGCTCGGGTTATTTATGAAAACCTGCGCGCTCCAGCGGCCGTCTGGCAGGATGCGATAAACTTTGTGAAAGCTCAGTACCAGCTCAAATTGCTCACTGCCCAGCAATTCTGGCAGCTCATAGGCTTCATGCTGATTTCTGCCGTGTTGGGTATGGTTGCAGGCCGGTTCCTGCGCCCGAAGACAGAATTTGAGGTCGCCCCCAGTGACACCATCTCTGCCTTTACCCTGGCGTTGCGGACCAGTCTGGCACGCGCGCTTCCGCTGTTGTTACCGGTAGCGGTTATGGCGGCCTTTCTCAGTATCGCCCTGCCGTTAACACCGCTGCCGTATATGACAAAGGCAAGCTATGCGATTGTCAGCTATATCAGTCTGATTACGCTTATCAACATACTGCTTTGCCCGGTTCCACCTGCGCATGTGTATCTAACCCAACCCGAAGACATCTCGCGTCGTTTTGCCTGGCACCTTAAAGTGCTGCTGACATTGGGTCTGATTGGCTTCTTCTTATTCACCGGTGAATTCAGGGCCAGCCTCAGCGATCAGGTCTATTATCTAAATCGCGGCATCTTTTGTATTCCACTGATAATCAACCTGATTACTATTCTTTGGCTGGTACGCAATTTTTCCTGGGCTATTTTTTCGCGCAAACCGCGCATCTTCCTAATACTGGTGCTGTTAATCACCCTGATAGTCGAACTGGCCGGATACCGGAATCTGTCCGCCTTTGTGCTTGGCGGTCTGTTGGGCACCTACGTTGGCTTTGCCATTACCTTGCTAACTTATCGTTTATTCAAAGATCTTTGTGATGGGTTGGATGAAGGGCGGCTGGACTGGGAAGCTCGCTTTCGACAAGTTATTGGCCTCAAAGAAGATGGTCCGGTACCCAGTTTAATCTGGGTTCGAGCCATTCTATTCATCGTACTGTGGGGTGGCTTTGCCATTTTGGTAACCTACATCTGGCGACTGGATGACCCCTGGCTCACTATTATCACTGGATATATAACCGATGGCTTCGATGTTGGGTCGCTCGCTGTCACACCGAAACTTCTCGCTAGCGGCATACTCGCCCTGTTCATACTCCTGAGTCTGACACGCTATGCGAAAAAACATATCTTACCTCATGGTCTGAAACACACACGACTTGATCGTGGCGCCAAAGAAGCAGTGACATCATTATTTGGTTATACCGGTGTCGCTATTGCCATTCTGGTTGCGCTCTCCATTACCGGCGTAAAGATGGAAAACATCGCACTCATCGCCGGCGCCCTGTCGGTCGGTATTGGTTTTGGCATGCAGAATATAGTGAACAATTTCATCTCGGGTTTAATTCTGTTGTTCGAACGCCCAATTCGTAGCGGCGACTGGATCATCACCGGTGATACCGAAGGTTATGTCAAATCGATTAATATCCGCTCTACCCAGATTCAAACCTTCGACCAGTCCGATGTCATCGTCCCTAACTCAGAACTGATCACCGCAAAGGTGACTAACTGGATGTTACGCGATGCACATGGCCGGATTACGGTATCGGTTGGTGTTGGTTACGACTCGGATGTGGACAAAGTGCATCGTATTCTTCTGGATATTGCACATAATCATCCAATGGTAATGAATATTAAAAGTAAAAAAGTAGCTCCACCCAAGGTATTATTCAGAAACTTTGGTGACAGCGCATTGAGTTTTGAATTACGCTGTTTCATTTACGATATTGACCAGCGCGTTAATGTTATTAGTGAAATGAATTTTGCGATTCTCAAGGCCTTCCGTGAAGAGGATATCGAGATTCCATTCCCGCAAAGAGTGGTTACCTTTAGTAATCAACCCGAACAGAAGCAGGACACCGAATAAGCTGAAATATCTAACCTGATAACACAAATGGTTGAACTTTATACCTTTGCTGTTTAGTGAATATTTCGATATTCGGTTTGGGAAACTAGCGGACGTTTGAATATTTATGCGCCAATGTCTGCAATCAGTATGAACCAGTCGTTCGTATATTTAACCCAGCTCTACACATTTTCGTATTCGTCCAGAAGGCTCTTATCCCACTTCACCTCCACCCGGTCCCTCAACAAACCAAAAAAGAAGCCCCCAGCGCGCGCATAACCTGTTCTTGTTTTTCCTTCGACACTAACGGCCTCTATTTTAAAAACAGACTGGCCACCGCTGGTTCCAAAATATGAAAAGGGCCCCAGGTTCACCAGGCAAATGTTACATTTTATTATTCTGTAATTGTTGCGAGACGCCCATTGTCTGATTCTGCGTTTCGCCCAGATTATATGAACAACAATTACCGCAATAAAAAATAAAATGAACTGAAAATTTGATAGCGTATTCATGTGAATTAATTTAGCACTAATGTTGGCTCAGGCAATACCAATTTAACCAACATTGACTTAACTAGTGCTGACTCAGAAGGCCGGCTCTTGCTTTTTTATACACCGAATCACTCAACACATTTTCCTCACTTAAGCGCCTTAACATTTTCATTTCACCGGCCAACTGGTTCTTCGTTGACATAACCAGGCCATCACGGGAGGACTGAATAAGATCTTCCAAATCATGAACAAAATCATTAAATACTTTTTTTGATGGGCTATTAATAGCCAGCTCAATAAGAGGAACATTTGCACTACGAGAATAAAAAATTTGTTTCCGGGAAGTACCTTTATATGCCTTAAAAAAACAACCTGCGCCCGCAGACAGCCCCACGACATAAACTGAAGCCATGTAAAGCGTCGACTCACCCGGCATGGGTAAAAACGCCAGACACAATACCATCGACAGGATCGCAACCAACCCTGCAACAAACCATTTCCAGCCCAGGATCATTTTTTGCTGGCTCGTGTCTTCAAGCGCAAGAAGATCAATAATGTATTTTGTCCTATGGAGTTTAGCTTTTTTCTCGACGTGTAATTCCCGCCCATTGAGGAGTTTTATTTTCACGCCAAATCCTGGCGCCCATTGTTGATGAATTTCTATTGAATCGTCAGTCATGCCTTTGCTCTTTTTATGGATATCCCCTGCATGTACCGTATCGTCCAGAACCCTTCGGGCTATAGCCCTATTCTGCGCCGGAGCTCACATTCAGACCGGAAAACACTGACTATTCACTAATTATCGATAATCAGTCCAACATGAAATACCACATCCGGCGATGCATGCACTGTTAGGTCTTCCTTCACCGCCAGATCAAGCCGCATATTTTTAGCTGTTGCTATATCACCCCCCATCACGAGCTGCACAGCAGTGCTGTTGATTTGGGTCAGACTGCTTTTGTTATACACAGCCGTGTGGATATCCAGCTGCAATTTTAGCGACACTTTGGGCCATACCTTCGCCCCTCCTCCAACACGGCCAAACAAAACAGTGTCTCGCTGCTGGTTTGCCAACACATCGCCTTCACCCAATAACAACATGCCAGCACCACCCCATATACTGCCGGGGAAGGTAAACCACGGCGCAGCTCGATCAGCACTGACCCAGAGCGAGGTATCTATCCCGCCACTGCCCAGAAGCTTATTGCTATCCCCCGTCGGTAAACTTAGCGACCCGCGC
>JAUWLO010000280.1 GCA_030613605.1 Gammaproteobacteria bacterium
GATTCCAGCTATCGTTATCTTGCAGAATCTATCCGGATGCATCCGAAACAGGAAGAACTGCTCGGGATGATGCAGGAAGCAGGCTTTGAGCGTTGTGAATATTTTAATCTCAGCGGTGGAGTTGTTGCCCTGCATCGCGGTTATAAAATTTGAAATCAACATGGCTCATATAACTAATCCCATCTATGCAGGATTCTGGCGCCGGGTTGGCGCATTCTTCGTAGACAGTTTAATTTTTTCACTGTTGTTTGGTCTGGTGCTTGGGCCCGCTTTTGTTAATGCGCCGTTGTTTACTCTTGAAGGTTTATCGCGCAGTGGGCTCACTATGTTGATCACTGTTGGGTTCTGGATAAATTTTACTGGCACGCCGGGTAAATTATTGCTCGGTTGTCAGGTAGTGGATGCCGATAGTTTTGAGGTTATGAATACCCGGCAGGCATTTGTTCGCTTTGTTGCCTATCTGGCCTCAATGCTTCCGCTGATGCTGGGGTTTTTGTGGATTGCAAAAGATCTGCGTAAGCAGGGTTTTCACGATAAAATTGCCAATACAGTTGTACTGTATAACGCCAATATTGAAGCAGATGATGAGTCTCGAAAAAGTCTCAATCAGTTAATGGGTGAAGCCCGGTGAATGAATTACCTACTGCCATTGCTGCCGTTCTGGAAACGGCCATTAATCAGGTTCTCCAGTTGGACCCCGACACCATTGAACAGATGCAGCATTTGCAGGGAAAAGTGATAGCTGTTGAGCTGCAGGGGTTGAATGTCACCCTGTACCTGATACCTCGGGAAAAAGGCTTGAATGTTTTCGGGCATTTTGAGGGAGAGCCAGACACAGTTTTGCGCGGCACGCCTATCGCCATGGCAAAAATGGGACTGGCAAAAAATGCGGGAGATGTTTTGTTTGAAGGTGATGTTGAAATCAGTGGTGATGTCGAGCTGGGCCAGCAGTTTCGCGAGATTCTTGATGGTCTCGATATCGACTGGGAAGAACACCTTTCACATATTACGGGTGATATTGTTGCGCACAAAATGGGTAATCTGGTGCGTGGCGTTTTGGGCTGGGGTAAACGCACGTCGGAGATTCTGGGGCAGGATGCGGCCGAGTATCTTCAGGAAGAAAGTCGCGAATTGCCGAATCGTAGAGAAGTGGATGGTTTTTTAAAGAGTATCGATATTTTGCGTTCTGATGTGGACAGGATGGACATGCGCGTCTCACGCCTAACAGAGCGTTTAAAAGACCGCCTAAGTGATCGTTTAAGTGATAACCCTGGTGATCCTGCAAAAGAGAATGTAAAAAAGAGTGCAGATAATCACAGTGAGGGGAAACCCTCGTGATCAGTGTTCGTCAGGCGTTTCGTCTTATTCATATTAACAGTGTACTTGGCAGGCATGGCCTTGATGAGGTAATACTTGCTACTCACCTGTTTCGTCCTGTTCGGTTTCTTATGTATTTGTCGCCCTGGCGCTGGTTTAGGCGTGAGAAATTATCTCGTGGTGAGCGTATTCGCCGTACCCTGGAAGACCTTGGACCCATCTTTATAAAGTTTGGGCAAATTATGTCCACCCGGCGTGATTTGTTGCCAGATGATATTGCCGATGAGTTGGCAGAACTACAGGACAATGTGCCGCCTTTCCCTGGCATACAGGCCATAGCCATTGTGGAAGAAACCTTTGGTAAACCCGTTTCGGAATTGTTTGCACGGTTTGATAAAGAACCCTTTGCATCTGCCTCTATTGCTCAGGTTCATGGGGCGCAGTTGATTGATGGGCGAGAAGTGGTGGTCAAGGTTGTACGACCTGATATTGAGAAGACTATACGTCGTGATTTAGATCTCATGTACACCATTGCAGGGTTGGCGGAACGTTTTTGGGCTGATGGTCCTCGGTTAAGGCCAAAAGAAGTGGTTGCAGAGTTTGATAAAACCATTATCGATGAGCTGGATTTATCACGCGAAGCTGCTTCTGCTTCCTTGCTAAAACGTAATTTTGCAGGGTCTGATTTGTTATATGTGCCGGAAGTGCATTGGTCTCTGATTGCTAAAAGCGTGATGGTGATGGAGCGCATCAGCGGAATACCCGTCAGCGATACTAAAACGCTTAGGGAAAATGGCATTGATTTAAAAAAACTTGCAGAGGACGGGGTCGAGATATTTTTTACCCAGGTCTTCCGCGATAATTTTTTCCACGCGGATATGCACCCGGGTAATATTTTCGTCGAGCCTGATGGGCGGTATGTGGCGGTGGACTTTGGCATTATGGGTACACTTAGCGAGGCTGATCAGCATTATCTGGCCGGTAATTTCCTGGCATTTTTTCATCGCGACTATCATCGGGTGGCAGAGCTTCATGTGGAGTCCGGTTGGGTGCCGGAAGGAACACGCATAGAAGAGTTTGAGGCAGCTATTCGTACCGTGTGCGAACCAATATTTGAGCGGCCCTTAAAAGACATTTCTTTTGGTCACTTGTTGTTGAGGCTGTTCCAGACCGCACGACGTTTTGATATGGAGATTCAGCCGCAGCTGGTTTTGCTGCAAAAAACCCTGTTGAATATCGAAGGTCTGGGCCGTCAGTTATATCCTGAACTTGATTTATGGAAAACGGCTAAACCGTATCTTGAGCGCTGGATGAACGAGCAAATCGGCTTTCGTTCTTTGGGTCGTTCACTAAAGAAAAATGCC
>JAUWLO010000112.1 GCA_030613605.1 Gammaproteobacteria bacterium
GCATGTTTGGTGGTTATCAGGCGGCGGTGGCGGATCCCATTGCTGCGCTGGCCTGTGCGAAACGATTCCCGGGACATGACGTCTGGACTCGTGCCATGAGTATCGATTTTGTTGCAGTAGGGGATTCTGATCTGGAATTGCGCTTTGAGTTTGATCTTGCAATTGATGCCAAAATCCGCCACGATCTCGCCGCTCGTGGGCGCAGTACCCCCAGGTTTGAATACGCGTTCTATCGTGAGGATGGAAAATGCTGCAGTCGTATCACCAATACGGTTGCAATTCGGCCAGAGGGATATAAACCGCGTAGCTTATCAGAAAATTCTGTGTCGTATGACACTTCTGGGAAGCCCACAGAAGAGCTATAATGTTAAGATAATAACCATAAAAATATAAGCAATATAGTAGAAATATTAGATTGAGTCGTCGGGGGATGGGCTGTTTGGTCGGGGTTAACACAATTTTGACAAGGGTTAGTCTGGCGAGCACAGATTTCAGTTTAATGGGCCAAATTTAAGTTGGCAAAAACGGTAACTGTTAAGACTTATTACGGGGTTTAATGGACAAGGGTGATGATTGATGCGTGAACAGGAAACTTTTGCAGCTCGTTTGTCCGGGCTAATCAACGAAAATAGCATTTCCCATGCGAAAGTGGGTCGTATTGTGGGTGTCTCTGGCCAGGCTGTTGGTAAATGGGCCAAGGGCGGAAATATTGAATTCGACAACCTCCAGTCTTTGGCGACACATTTTGGCGTCAACTGGGTTTGGTTGCGTTATGGCGATGATGCCATCACTGCTTTTAGTGAGCGCCGTTCGGGCAGCAAGGTGCGACGTGCGGTCATCAAAAGCATCATGGAGAATGAGGAGCGTCAGCGCCTTGCGCTGAATGCTGTCAATATTGGCACCTGGGATCTGGACTTAATCGCCGATAATCTGGTGTTGTCTGATGCTGCTACGCAGCTGCTCGGTATAGAGGCCGGTAGCTTTCACGGCGATAAAGCCGATCTTCTTAATTCTGTAGATCCAGATGAACGTGCCCAGGTGAAGGAAGTTTTGTCCCAGGTACTGGACAATCAACTGGAGACTTTTGACTTTACTCATCGGTTGGCCGATTCAGGCGTCCAGCTCCGGCATCGTGGTAAAGTCATAAAAGACGATATGGATCGTCCGGTGCGGGTGGTATGTGTTACTACTCGAGTGGAAAAACCATAACCGCTCAACTCTGTTTGCAGGTATTCCCCATACTGAAAAATCAGCCCAGGTAAGTTGAAAACCTGTTGTTTTTAATAGGTTTTTGACCCTGGGTCTGGATAGTTTCCCTAGCGTATCGCTTGACCTAACCGAGCAAAACAACGATCATACGCGCCTTTCAACGCTCAGGCAGTGTCCCGGAAGCGGGGGAGCTTTTTGTATCTGAGACTGCGTTAAAAGCCGTGCCCACTTTAGTTGGTTTGCCGCAGGTCTTTAAAGAATTCTAACGAGGTTGGACCCAATGTCCCAGCAATCCCCATCACAGCAACTTACCGATATTGATGCCATCGAAACCCAGGAATGGGTGGACGCACTGGCAGCGGTCATTGAACAGGAAGGGGTAGAACGCGCCCATTTTTTACTTGAGCAGCTCATCGACAAGGCACGCCGCTCCGGCGCAAATCTGCCTTTTTCGGCCAATACCGCCTATGTGAATACCATCCCGACGCACATGGAAGCCGAGTTGCCGGGTGATCGGGCGATTGAGAACAAGATTAAGTCCTATATTCGCTGGAATGCCATGGCGATGGTGGTGAAAGCCAATCGTAAGGCCAGTGAGCTGGGCGGGCATATTGCCACCTTTGCGTCGGCTGCCACGCTATACGACATCGGTTACAACCATTTTTGGCATGCCCCCAGCGAAAATCATGGCGGCGACCTGATTTTCTTCCAGGGACACGCCTCTCCAGGTGTGTACGCGCGCGCCTTTCTCGAAGGTCGGTTGACGGCAGAACAATTGGACAACTTCCGCCAGGAAGTGGATGGCAAGGGTTTGTCGTCGTACCCGCATCCACATTTGATGGGTGACTTCTGGCAGTTCCCCACGGTGTCCATGGGGCTGGGTCCTATTATGTCCATTTATCAGGCACGATTTATGAAGTACCTGCAGCATCGTGGCCTGGCCAATACCGAAACACGTAAGGTGTGGGCGTTTATTGGTGATGGTGAAACCGATGAGCCAGAAACCCTGGGCGCGACTTCACTGGCTGGCCGTGAAAAACTCGACAACCTGGTGTGGGTAGTGAACTGCAACCTGCAACGCCTCGATGGTCCGGTTCGCGGCAACGGCAAAATTGTACAAGAGCTGGAAGCGGGTTTCCGTGGTGCCGATTGGAATGTGATCAAAGTGTTATGGGGCAGTTACTGGGATCCATTGTTGGCGATGGACAAAGATGGTCTGTTGCAGCAGCGCATGCTGGACTGCGTAGACGGCGATTTCCAGAACTATAAATCCAAAGACGGCGCTTACGTACGTGAACACTTTTTTAACTCTCCCGAATTGAAGGCCATGGTGTCGAAGATGTCCGACGAGGATGTCTGGCGTCTCAATCGTGGCGGGCACGATCCACACAAGGTGTATGCGGCCTACCATGCGGCGGTGAGTCACACCGGTCAGCCGACGGTGATTCTGGCGCACACGGTGAAGGGTTATTGCATGGGTTCCGCTGGTGAGGGTCAGATGCGTACCCATTCGCAGAAAAAACTGCAGGACGATGAGATGCTCGATTTCCGCGATCGTTTCAATATTCCTCTCAACGACGAAGATGCGGCTGCCGGACAATATTATATGCCGGACGCAGATGGCGAAGAGATGCAGTACATGAATGCTCGACGCGAAGAGCTTGGTGGTTATTTGCCTGCACGCACTACGGAAGTTGCGCCGTTGGAAATTCCGCCGCTGTCGGTGTTTGACGCAATATTGGAAGGCAGTGGTGATAAAGAGATGTCCACCACCATGGCCTGGGTGCGCATGTTAACCATGTTGTGCCGTGATAAAAACATCGGCAAAAATATAGTGCCTATTGTTCCTGATGAAGCGCGTACCTTTGGTATGGAAGGTATGTTTCGTCAGTTAGGAATTTATTCTTCGGTAGGTCAGTTATACACACCGCAGGATAAAGACCAGATCATGTTCTACAAAGAGGACATGAGCGGGCAGATTCTCGAAGAGGGCATCAACGAAGCGGGCGCCATGTCATCATGGATAGCGGCATCGACTGCGTACAGTTCGCACGGCGTCAACATGATTCCGTTCTACATTTATTATTCCATGTTTGGTTTTCAGCGTATCGGTGATCTGGCCTGGGCGGCCGGTGACATGCAGGCACGCGGATTTATGATCGGCGGCACAGCGGGTCGAACCACGCTGGCGGGTGAAGGTCTGCAACATCAGGACGGTCATAGTCTGATTATGTCCGGCACTATTCCCAACTGCATCAGTTACGATCCTACCTTTGGCTATGAGATGGCAGTGATTATTCACGACGGCATGCGCCGCATGTTTGCCGATCAGGAAAATGTGTTTTATTACGTTACCGCGATGAATGAAAACTACACGCATCCGGCCATGCCCAAAGGCGCTGAAGAAGGCATCATCAAGGGGCTGTATTTATTCCAGGCTGGTAGCAAAAGTGCGGGTAAGAAAAAACCTGCTAGTAAAAACAGGGTACAGCTCATGGGTTGCGGCGCGATTTTGCGTGAGGTGATTGCAGCAGCAGATTTATTGCGTGATGACTGGGACGTGGATGCGGATATCTGGAGCGCCACCAGCTTTACCGAACTGGCGCGCGACGCGCGAGATTGCGATCGCTGGAATCGATTGCATCCTACTAAAAAGGCCCGTGTTCCGTATGTGACGCAGTGTTTCGAGGGTCAGTCAGGACCGGTGATTGCGGCAACGGATTACATCCAGTTATTCGCGGACAAGGTACGCAAGTGGATCCCGGCACGTTATGAGGTACTGGGCACCGATGGTTTTGGGCGCAGTGATACCCGCGCCCAGTTGCGCAAGCACTTTGAAGTCAATGCGGTGCACGTTGTTGTTGCTGCTCTCAAAGCGTTGGCGGACGAAGGTACCGTCGATGCAGCCACGGTGGCCAAGGCCATTAAAAAATACGGCATCGATCCGGAAAAAATTAACCCACTGCATGCGTGATTGCAGCGGAGAGTAAAAGACATGGCTAAAGACTCTTTAGTAAAAGAAGTGGTAATTCCTGATATTGGTGACTTCGACAGCGTCGAAGTGATCGAGATACTGGTTGAAGCCGGTGACAGCATAGCTGTGGAAGACTCGCTGATTTCCGTGGAGTCGGATAAGGCGACGATGGAAATTCCCGCGCCCGAAGCCGGCGTGGTGGTAGAGGTCAAAGTTGCGATTGGTGATCAGGTTTCCCAGGGCAGTTTGGTCCTGTTGCTGGAACCCAGTGGCGACGCACCTGCGGTGGCGGCAGCGCCGGTGGTAGAGAAGTCGGCTCCAGCGGCCAGCCAGCCCGCTCCTGTTGCTGCACCTCAACCCGCAGTACAGCCAGTTGCCCAACCTCAACAACTTAGCCCATCTCCTACAGCAAGCATCAACGAAGTGAGTTTTGCTCGCGCCTATGCCAGCCCTTCGGTGCGTAAGTTTGCGCGTGAACTGGGTGTTGATTTAGGACGCGTTGCCGGTAGTGGCCGCAAGGGCCGTATCATCAAAGAGGATGTTAAGGCTTTTGTTAAACAGGTACTGACCCAGGGTATGGGGCAGGGCACTGGTGGCATGGTAGTGGCACCGATGCCGGAAATTGATTTCAGTCAGTGGGGCGAAGTCGAAACGCAAAAGCTGAGCAAGATTAACAAGCTCACCGGCAAATTCCTGCATCGCAACTGGGTCACGATTCCGCATGTCACGCAATTTGATCAGGCCGATATCACCGAGCTGGATGCCCTGCGTAAAACCATGGCGGCAGACTTAAGTGATGAACAGAAAGACAAAGGCAGCAAAATCACCATGCTGGCTTTTTTAATTAAGGCGGTGGTGTCGGGCTTACGCGAGTTGCCACGTTTTAATTCGTCACTGGATGCCAGCGGTGAAAATCTGATTCTGAAAAACTATTTCAATGTCGGCATTGCGGTGGATACGCCAGATGGTCTGGTGGTACCGGTAGTGCACGATGCCGATAACAAAAGTCTGGTGGATATTGCGGCCGAGCTGGGTGAGATTAGTCAGAAAGCGCGTGACAAAAAACTCAAACCATCCGATATGCAGGGTGGCTGTATGACCATTTCCAGTCTGGGTGGTATTGGTGGAACGCAATTTACGCCTATTGTGAATGCGCCGGAAGTGGCCATCCTTGGGGTGTCACGTCACAAAATGACGCCGGTGTGGAATGGCGAAAGCTTTGAGCCACGATTGATGTTGCCGCTGTCATTATCCTACGACCACCGCGTGGTTGATGGTGCCGATGGCGCACGCTTCACCAGTTTCATGGCACAGGTGTTGGCAGATGCAAACGGGCTGGTGAAATAAGTATGAGCAGTCTGGTGGAAATTAAAGTACCCAATATTGGTGATTTCGACGGCGTCGAAGTGATCGAAATTTTGGTGGCTGCCGGCGACACGGTTGCCGCGGAAGACTCGCTGATTTCGGTGGAGTCCGATAAAGCCACGATGGAAATTCCCGCACCACAGGCCGGTGTGGTCAAAGAAGTGCTGGTAGCATTGGGCGATACAGTTGCCGAAGGCAGCGCCATCCTAATGTTAGAAGCGGACGAAGTAACTACTCAGTCTGCTCCGGCAGAGAAACCGACCGAGTCCGCGCAAACGGATGCGCCGGTTACTGCTCCTATTGCCGCGCCTGTAGCGAAAAGCTACGAAGGTGATGTTGATGTCAGTGCGCAGGTTGTGGTGCTGGGTTCAGGTCCTGGTGGTTATACGGCTGCTTTTCGTGCAGCGGATCTTGGTCTCAATGTCATCATGATAGAGCGCTACGATAATATCGGTGGCGTATGTCTCAATGTTGGTTGTATTCCTTCCAAAGCACTATTGCATACCGCGCAGGTAATTAATGAAGCCGCCGAATTTGGCGACATTGGCGTGAGTTTTAACAAGCCTGATATCGATATCGATAAATTAAGGGCACACAAAAATAGTGTGCTGGGCAAACTCACCGGTGGTCTTAAACACCTGGCCAAACAGCGCAAGGTGCAGATCGTCCATGGCTACGGCAAATTCACTTCTGCAAACACCCTTGAGGTAGAAGCCGACTCTTATGGGGAAAAGAAGGGCACCAAAACCGTGGTGGGTTTCGAACATTGCATCATCGCAGCCGGTTCACGCGTCACCAAATTACCATTTATACCGTGGGACGATCCGCGGGTGATGGATTCCACCGATGCGCTGGAAATAGAAGAAGTGCCGGAGCGTCTGCTGGTGGTTGGTGGCGGTATTATCGGTCTGGAAATGGCCACGGTGTATGACGCACTGGGTTCAAAAGTGACGGTGGTGGAATTGTCCCCCGGTCTGATTCCCGGCGTTGACCGTGACGTGGTGCGGCCGTTGGAACGACGCATCAAAAAACGCTACGAGAATATTTATTTGAGCACCAAAGTGACGGCGATCAAACCGAGTAAAAAGGGGTTGGTGTGTTCCTTTGAGGGCCTCCCTTATAAAAAAACCAAAGCGCCAGAAAGCGATACTTTTGATCGTGTGCTGGTGTCCAGCGGCCGTAGCCCCAATGGTTTGCTGATCGATGCGGACAAAGCCG
>JAUWLO010000172.1 GCA_030613605.1 Gammaproteobacteria bacterium
ATTTCCCCACTCCTGATGGCACCGGCATTCGTGATTATATCCACGTGGAAGACCTCGCCAGCGCCCATCTGGCTGCCCTGGAGTACCTCAGGAGCGGTGGCGAGTCCAGCACCCTTAACTGTGGTTATGGCCATGGCTACAGCGTGCGCGAGGTGCTGGATTCTGTGCAAAAAGTGAACGGGCAAGCCCTTAACATCAAGGAAGAACCACGACGTGCCGGCGACCCACCTCAACTGATTGCTATCGTGGATCGGGTTCATGAAACATTGAACTGGGATATTCAATACGACGATCTCGACTTTATCGTCAAAACCTCCCTGGAATGGGAGAAGAAACTACAGAAAAGGGCCGGATAGCGCTAATAATCGCCACTTGCGGCATCGACGTGGGTGCACACTGAAGTTTTACCCTCTGCTTGAAAATCAAATGAACCTGTTACTCCATCAACTCATAAACCTAGCGTCAGAAACACGAGCTGACACGGAAGCACTTTCTCACCAGGGAAAATCCTTAACCTATGCCGGCTTACGCAATGCTGTCGAGTCTGTCGCCGCCGGCCTTCAGCGATCAGGATTGCAAACTGGGGACAGGGTTGCGGTGTATCTCCCCAAACAGGAAGAGACGGTGATTGCCTTTTTAGCCATCTCCCGTGCTGGCGGGATATTTGTGCCCGTTAATCCTGTTTTAAAACCCTCCCAGGTAGCCCATATCCTGTCTGATTGTGGCGCCAGCATGCTCATTACTTCGAATGACCGGGCAAAATTGTTGGCAGTTGTGTTGCCTCAATGCACAGCCCTGAAACAGATAGTTATTGTCGATCCAGATATTGTCGATTCAGATGAGGCATCCCTCCCCGACTCGCTGGCATATCAACACGTAATACGCTGGGGGGAACTGCTCCAGCAAAGCCCCATCAGCAGAGATTCAACCATCACAGCGGACGACAACGTGGCTATCCTCTATACCTCCGGCAGCACCGGAAGACCAAAGGGCGTCGTGCTGTCTCACAATAATCTGGTCACCGGTGCCCAAAGCGTTTCCCAGTACCTGAAAATGAATCAGGCTGATCGAATTCTCGCTCTGTTGCCTTTTAGTTTTGACTACGGGCTTAGTCAGCTGACGACGGCTTTCCATTCCGGTGCCTGCGTAGTGTTAATGAATTATCTGTTACCTCAGGACGTGCCCCGGCAAGTCGTCAATGAGGCAATCACAGGCCTGGCAGCCGTACCTTCCTTATGGTCGCAACTGGCAACACTGAACTGGCCAAAAACGGCACAACAATCACTGCGGTTTATCACTAATTCCGGTAGCGCCATGCCACAAATAACACTGGAGGCGCTGCAAAAACAATTACCCCACACTGACGTTTTTCTGATGTATGGCCTCACCGAAGCCTTCCGGTCTACCTATCTACCACCCGAAGAATTACCCCGACGCCCTACCTCCATCGGCAAGGCCATTCCCGATGCCACTTTATCGGTAGTGAGACCGGACGGCAGCCCCTGTGATCCAGGCGAACCGGGCGAGCTGGTACATCAGGGCCCACTGGTGGCAAAGGGCTACTGGAACAATCCGCAAAAATCAGCCAAACATTTCAGACCTCTGGCTGGGAAACAATCCGGCTCCCAGCTCCCGTTACCCACCGTGTGGTCCGGCGATAAAATGACCATGGATGAAGAAGGGTACCTGTATTTTATTGGCCGTGAAGATGACATGATCAAGACCTCCGGCTACCGGGTGAGCCCTACTGAAGTCGAAGATGTCATCAATGGAACGGGATTAGTCAGTGAGGTCGTAGTACTCGGAGCGCCACATCCAACACTTGGGCAGGCGATTGTGGCCGTCGTGACACCGGCGGTGGACACTTCCGGCCTGGCGGAAAAGTTGTCGGGCAAGTGCAAAAAGGCACTGCCCTCGTTTATGGTGCCATTACACATTGAGGTAAGGTCTGAGATTCCCGAAACTCCTCATGGCAAGTTTGATCGAAAAAGTCTGGCAAAAGAATTTCGGGGATTATTTACAAACGAAACTGACAAAAAAACATGAACAAACTCACGCCCGGACACTGCGATCTGGATTATTTTCCCACGGTTGATGGTTGCCTGCAGATCGGTGGAACCTCTCTGCAGCAACTCGCCGAACGTATGGGCAACACGCCGTTTTACGCCTACGACCGGAAAATCATCGAAAAACGTATCCTAAGCCTGCGTGAAAAACTTCCCAGCGCAATAAAATTACACTACGCCGTCAAGGCCAACCCTATGCCGGAGCTGGTTCATTTTCTGGCTCAACAGATCGATGGTCTCGACATTGCTTCACAGGGTGAACTGCGTGTAGCGCTTGAGGCCTCCATGCCATCCCAACATATCAGCTTCACTGGCCCGGGCAAGGGTATGGACGAGCTGAAGATGGCCATCGAGGCCGGCGTCACCCTCAATCTTGAATCAGAGACAGAAATGCTGCGTGTTGCCAAACTTGCAGAAACCACCGGGGTTAAACCTCGTGTTACCGTGCGCATTAATCCTGATTTTGAACTGAAGTCTTCTGGCCTGCGAATGGGTGGTGGCCCCAAACAGTTCGGTATCGATGCCGAACTCGTTCCCGGCCTACTCCAGAAACTGGCAGACCTCGACCTTGATTTCCTCGGTTTCCACATATTCAGTGGCTCCCAGAGCCTGCGAGCGGAAGCCATCATCGAGGCCCAAAACGAGACGCTGGAACTGGCTATCCGACTGGCCGAATTTGCCCCATCTCCTGTGCAGTTACTCAATCTGGGCGGTGGGTTTGGTATCCCCTATTTCCCCGGCGACCTGCCCCTGGGCCTCAGCCCAATTGGGGAAAACCTTGAACGATTGTGCGAAAAGGCTAAAACCACATTACCTGAAGCCACACTTTCACTGGAATTGGGGAGATACCTGGTGGGTGAAGCCGGCATCTACGTATGCCGGGTCATCGATAAAAAAATATCCCGCGGCCAGGTTTTCCTGATCACAGATGGCGGATTGCACCAGCACCTGGCTGCATCTGGTAATTTTGGCCAGGTTATTCGCAAAAATTACCCGGTAGTCATTGGTAACAAAATGGCAAGCAAAGAAAAGGAAGTGGTTAGTATCGTGGGGCGGCTTTGTACACCGCTGGATTTACTTGCCGACAAAATGGAATTAGCGAAAGCTGAAGTGGGTGACCTGGTCGTGATTCTACAATCCGGTGCCTATGGACTCACAGCAAGCCCTACGGCTTTTCTCAGCCACCCGACACCGAAAGAAATTCTGGTGTAACCCGGATTAAGGCGTTAAAAACCTTCTCTGGTTTGCTCCTTCAACCGTGAGTCTTTGCGTCAACATAATCAGTAAGACTACCCAGGGTATCAAATGCCTGTGACACGTCATCGTCATCATCAACCACCAGGCCAAAGTGCTCTTCCAGGGCCGTAATCACGGTAACCACTGCCATGGAATCAAGCTCAGGAAGATTACCGACTAATGGCGTATCCCGTTCTAAACTTTCCAGACGGGAACCTAGCTGCAAGGCATCACCAACTATCTGCCTTACGGCGACGAACGTATCATCTTCAGTGTGTGCGTAAACCGGTGCAACCATAATTTGTCACTTCCGCCAAAATGACTAATTCTAACTGAACAAGCAATTTTAGGCGATGGAGTTTTAATATTAGTCAGTGGTCATACTAAAAACTTGCGGGGGAATATGAAGGCGTATTTACGCTATGTCTGCGGTGGCCCGAAATATATCAACCCGATAAACACTCTATTTAATCCCATACTTATTCATCAAATCATAGAGCGTAGGTCTGCTTACACCAAGAATTTTGGAAGCTTTTGACACGTTATTTTCTACTAAAGCTAAAGCATGGAGTAATGCCCGTTTATCGGCCTCCTCCCGCACCTGTCGTAAATTCAAGTTGTCAGGTTCGTTCGATGATTCTCCTGCTGACTGCAGTTCCAGATCATCGGAAGTCACCTGATTGGTTTCAGCCATAATAACGGCTCGCTTTACTTTGTTCTCAAGCTCCCTGACATTGCCTGGCCATGGGTAAGCTTCTAGTGCTGCAATCGCATCGTTGGTAAAGCCCTTTATTGTATTGGCATTATGCTGATTAAATTTATTAAGAAAATCCTTCGCAAGCAATATTGTGTCGCCATCACGATCCCTTAAAGGTGGGATTTGTATAGTAACTTCACTGATTCGGTAATACAGATCTTCTCTAAACTCTGCGCTCGTTATAAGTTTTTGCAAATCTTGATGTGTTGCACAGATTACCCGCACATCGACCGGGATCTCCTTTCGCCCCCCGATGCGTTCAATAATTCTCTCCTGTAAAAAACGCAACAATTTTGCCTGTAGGGCTCCGGATAAATCACCGATCTCATCAAGGAATAAAGTACCACCTTCGGCATGTTCAATTTTGCCCCGGGTTTGTTTCGCCGCACCCGTAAACG
>JAUWLO010000272.1 GCA_030613605.1 Gammaproteobacteria bacterium
TGATCATCCGGATGAATGTAAGGTGGGTTGGAGACAATCATTTCAAACTGTTGTTCTTCCCCTTGTTCCGAGAAGGGTTCAAGCCAATGTCCTTCGACAAAAGCGACATTCCTGATGTCTAGCTGACGGGCATTATTTTGTGCCACGGCCAGAGCTGCAGCAGATGTGTCGGTAGCGACGAGCTTGCATTGTGGTCGCTCGCGCGCAATGGCCAGTGCAATGGCACCACTGCCCGTGCCGAGGTCGGCGATGCGCCACTGGGATTCTGGCGGGATTTTTTCCAGTGCCAGCTCTACTAAGTGCTCAGTTTCGGGGCGTGGAATTAGTGTGTCCGGTGACACCTGCAAACTCATGTCCCAAAAGTCACGCTTCCCCGTGATGTAGGCGATGGGTTCGCCGGCACTGCGGCGGTCGACGAGTTGTTGAAATTGAGATTGCTGTTCAGGTGTTAGCGTTTGTTCCGGCCAGGTGCGCAAATAGGTGCGGTTACAGTCGAGAACATGAGCTAATAAAATTTCTGCATCCAGTTGAGCGGAGTCGCTCGTCTCTTTCAGCTTTGTTTGGGCGTTGCGCAGAGTATTGTTAATTGGGGAAGTGGTTTTAGGCATGACGGGAAGCGAGTGCTTCGTATTTATAGGCCTTCACCTAACTCTGCCAGCTGCTGTATCTGGTGCTCACTAATTAAGGGTCCGATAACATGTCCCAGATCACCCTGGGTTATTTCATCCAGTTTGTACAGGGTCAGATTGATGCGGTGATCGGTGATACGTCCTTGCGGATAATTATAAGTGCGTATACGTCCCGAGCGATCGCCGCTGCCAACGAGTGATTTTCGTGTCGCGGCCTGTTCGGCATCCTGCTTTTCTTTTTCTGCGGCATACAGTTTTGATTGCAGTAACGACATGGCGCGAGCACGATTTTTGTGTTGTGAGCGTTCGTCCTGACATTCCACCACCACACCGGTTGGTAAGTGGGTGAGGCGAATGGCAGAGTCGGTTTTATTGACATGCTGGCCGCCTGCGCCACTGGCGCGAAAGGTGTCTACTTTCAGGTCAGCGGGATTGATTTCAATCTGTTCCACTTCGGCCACTTCGGGCATTACAGCAACGGTGCAGGCAGAGGTATGAATGCGACCCTGGGATTCGGTTTCTGGCACCCGTTGTACGCGGTGGCCGCCGGACTCAAATTTAAGGCGCGAGTAAGCCCCCTGTCCAATAATGCGCATGATGATTTCTTTATAGCCGCCGTGTTCGCCCTGATTTTCACTGATGATTTCTGTTTGCCAGCGTTGTTTTTCTGCGTAACGCGAATACATGCGAAACAGGTCTCCGGCAAAAATTGCGGCTTCGTCACCGCCGGTGCCAGCGCGGATTTCAAGAAAAATATTGCTGTCGTCATTTGGGTCAGTGGGTAACAATAATTTTTGCAGTTCAAGCTCTAACGTTTCCATTCGTGCTTTGGCGGTTTTCAGTTCTTCAGCACCCATCTCCCGCATGTCTGGGTCGTCATCTTTGAGCAAAGTTTCTGCTTCAGAGAGGTCGTCCTGGTTTTGCTGATACTGTTTGAAGCACTGCACCACCGGGTCGATCTGGGCATATTCTTTTGATAAGTCACGAAACTGATTTTGGTCACTCATGACACCGGGGTCAGCCAATAGTGCGCTGATCTCTTCAAGGCGATCCGAAATGGTTTCCAGTTTGGTGTGAATAGATGGCTTCATTTTTTTACTGTGTTGTATTGTTATATATAAAAAAGTATCAAAAGTTTTTACGAAATCAGATTTATAAATTCAAGTGTTGTCAGGAACAACCGGTGGGGATTTTTAACCTTAGTTTAATCCTGGCTAAAGGTCGGGGCTTTTAAGATCAAATAGCTCTTGTGCAGTTTCGAAAATATCACCGCGATTGTCATAACCCGCTTTTTTAAGCATTACACTGGGTGTGTGAATGAGCTTGTTGGTGAGACGGTTGGCCAGTTCGGCCAAAACTTGTTCGGGATCTTTGCCACCTTGCAACAGGTGCAAGGCTCGTTCCAGCTCTTCGTTACGCTGCGCTTCGGCGTTATCGCGCATGGCACGTATCGTGGAAACGGCATTGAGTGACTGTAGCCAATGCATGAAATGCGAAACTTCTGCATCGATAATTTCTTCAGCTTGTTGGGCAGCTTCCTGTCGCGAGCGCAAACCTTCCTGGATGATATCCTGCAAATCATCCACCGTGTAGAGATAAACATCATTGAGATCACTGACCTCGGCCTCGATGTCACGTGGCACGGCGATGTCGACCATCAGCATGGGTTTGTGTTTGCGTTTTTTAAGCGCACTTTCCACACTGCCTTTGCCCAGCACAGGTAGAGGGCTGGCGGTGGAGGAGATCACAATATCAGCCTCGGCAAGATGCTGGGTGATTTCGGTCAGGGAAATAGCGTAGGCACCGAATTCTTCGGCCAAAGCGTGGGCATTTTCTATTGTGCGGTTGGCGATAATCATCCGGCCAATATTATTCTGGTGTAGATGGCGTGCTGCCAGCTCAATGGTTTCACCAGCACCGATGAGTAACGCGGTTTGCTGGGGGAAGTCACTGAATATTTGTTTGGCCAGGCTGACTGCAGCAAAGGCAACGGACACGGCGCTGGCGCCAATAGCCGTATCGGTGCGAATTTGTTTTGCTACTGAAAAAGTGTGCTGAAATAACCGGTCTAATTGTCCCCCCATGGTGCCAGCAGCGGTGGCAGCTGAGTAGGCCTCTTTACTCTGGCCGAGAATCTGAGGTTCGCCCAGCACCAGAGAGTCCAGCCCGCTGGCGACCCGCAGCATAT
>JAUWLO010000275.1 GCA_030613605.1 Gammaproteobacteria bacterium
TATATGACACAGAATTTTCTGATAAGTTGGGCGGTTTATATCCCTAAGGCCGAATTGCAACCGTATTGGTTATAACACTGCAGCATTTTCAATCCGCCCGAAAAAATGAGTATTCAAACCTGGGGGTGCTGCGCCCACGGGCGGCGAGATCGTGGCGGATTTTGGCATCAATTGCAAGATCAAACTCAAAACGCAATTCCAGATCAGAATCTCCCACCGCAACAAAATCGATACTCATGGCGCGAGTCCAGACATCATGTCCCGGGAATCGTTTCGCACAGGCCAGCGCAGCAATGGGATCCGCCACCGCCGCCTGATAACCACCAAACATGCTGTCACCCATATTGCGGGAAAAAGCCGTGAGCGGCAGCCGCAAACGTATAAATGACCAGTCATCCGCCAGTTCCAGCACTTTTACCCGCATCAGCCAGAAGGGCGGATACCATTCCAGACGCTGTCGTGGCGAAAGAAATCCCAGGCTTTTCATGAATCTCAAAACGTTCACGCTTCCCCCGGCTTAGTCTCATCACCAGAACGGTTGTTACAATCGATACGACCGTTACCAAAGTCTCCCCACAACCACTGCAACACCGAAAGTGCCGCCACTGCCGCCGTTTCGGTGCGCAAAACCCGCGGCCCCAGACGTAAAGGGAGATAACCCGCCGATTTTGCCGCATCAATTTCTGAGACTGCCAGTCCACCTTCCGGGCCAATCAATACAATTACCGGCCCTTCGGGTCGTGGCAAATCAGCCAGAGAAGTTTCCGCTCGATGATGAAGCACCAGCTTGAGACCAGCATTGAGACTAGAGTTGAAACTGGAGCTCTGGCCTGACTCGGATTCATCCAGCCACTGCTGCAGCGGCACAATGGATTTTACTTCCGGCACCACATTGCGGCCACTTTGTTCACAGGCACCGTTAACCACGGCCTGCCAGTGCTGCTGTCGGCGGGCCTGCCGATCACCCTTTAAATTCACCACCGTACGCTCGGTATTCACCGGCACAATCTGGTTTACACCCAGCTCTACGGCCTTCTGAATTGTGTAATCCATGCGTTCACCACGCGAGACTCCCTGTACCAGTATTAGCTCCAGGGGTGATTCCACATTTCGATGGAGGGCATTACCAAGCTGGATACTGGCGGATCGCCGCTCAACGCTCGACACGATCGCTTCAAACTCACTGCCATCACCATTCCCCTTTCCGCCCCCCCTACCATTGAAGACCACCAACGCATCACCCACCCGCAGCCGCAGCACTTTGGTGAGATGTGCCATCGCCTGAGCATCCAGATCAATGATCTGGCCGCTAGACAACGTAATCGGTTGGTAAATCCGGGGGACTCGCACAGCTACTCCAGTTTTAAACAATGGGTTAATGAGGACATTATGGCCGCGCTCATACCATGTCTCAACAAACAGCATTAATAACATGGCATAATAAGCGCATTGCCTAAACAATTTCCTGCTCACGATCACTGATGAATCAACTGACAATCACCCAACCCGATGACTGGCACCTGCACGTGCGTGACAACGATGTCATGGCCAGTGTTATCGGTTTTACGGCACGCCAGTTTGGTCGCGCCATTATTATGCCCAATCTCAAAACACCGGTGACGACCACAGCAGAGGCTTTGGCCTATAAAGATCGCATTCTGTCTGCCCTGCCTGAAAACAGTTCATTCCAGCCATTAATGACGTTGTATCTGACGGACAACACGCCAGCAGAAGAAATTAAAAAGGCAAAAGACAGCGGTTTCATCCATGCCGTCAAACTTTATCCTGCCGGTGCCACCACCAATGCCGATAGCGGTGTCACTGACCTGAAAAAAACAGAAGCTGCTCTGGCGGCAATGGAGCAACATGGTCTGCCCTTATTGGTGCATGGTGAAGTCACTCACCCCTCTATCGATATTTTTGATCGTGAAAAAGTTTTCATTGATCAACAACTAGTACCACTAATAGAGCGTCACCCGAACTTAAGAATAGTTTTTGAGCACATCACCACCACGGATGCCGTTCAATTTGTGACAGAGAGCAATAACAACATTGCAGCCACGATTACCCCGCAACATCTTTTACTAAACCGTAACGCCATGTTGGTGGGCGGCATTCATCCCCATAACTATTGTCTGCCAGTACTGAAGCGCGAAACCCATCGCGAAGCGTTACTTAAAGCCGCCACCAGCGGCAATCCAAAATTTTTCCTGGGCACTGACAGTGCCCCCCACGCTAAAAACGATAAAGAATCCAGCTGCGGTTGTGCCGGTATTTTTAGCGCCCATGCTGCGCTGGAATTTTATGCCATCGCTTTTGAACAGGCAGACGCACTGGATAAACTGGAAGGTTTTGCCAGTTTTTATGGAGCTGATTTTTATGGCCTGCCTCGGAACACTCAACAATTAACGCTAAGCAAAACCAGGCTGGAAATACCCACAGAGATTTCCTTCGGAAATCAAACCCTGGTGCCATTTTTTGCGGGAGAAACACTGCAATGGGCACTGAGTTAAACTCACCCCTCATGAAGCCAGCCATCGCAGAACGTTTTCGTGGTTTTTTACCCGTAGTGGTGGACGTAGAAACCGCGGGCTTTAACGCCGACACCGATGCACTGCTGGAAATAGCCGCGGTTACCCTCCGCATGGATCTCAATGGTAACCTGCAGCCACATGAAACCCATAGCGCACACGTCAAACCTTTTCCTGGTGCAAACCTGGATGCAGCGGCGCTGGCTTTTACCGGCATAG
>JAUWLO010000206.1 GCA_030613605.1 Gammaproteobacteria bacterium
ACGCCGTGGGCGAAACTGCCTTTACCGGTCTGCATGGCGCCAACCGGCTTGCCAGTAATTCATTACTGGAATGTCTGGTATTTAGCGAAGCGGCCGCGAATGATATCAACCAGCACTGGCAAGACCTGCTGCTGGAGGAAAATATTCCGGACTGGGATGAGAGTCGGGTAACGGATTCCGATGAAGAAGTGGTGGTTTCTCACAACTGGGACGAACTGCGCCGCTTCATGTGGGACTACGTCGGCATCGTACGCACCGACAAACGCCTGCAGCGCGCCCTGCGTCGAACCGGTGTACTGGATCACGAGATTGAAGAGTACTACAGCAACTTCCGTGTTACCGGCGATCTGATTGAACTGCGAAATCTGGTACAGGCTGCAACGCTGATCATACGCTGCGCCATGTTACGCCATGAAAGTCGCGGCTTGCACTACACACTGGATCACCCTGAAACTGATAATACAAAACCGCCTGAAAACACCATTCTGGTACCCCCTAATTACATTCCGGCATCAGATAGCAAGCGCAAGACAGCGTAAAAACTAATTGTCAGTATTTTTTCCATCCAGCCCCAGGCGCACTCGCAAGCGCCTGAAAGATTTTTCATCAAGCGCATCACGAAATAGTGTGACCGATCGGCCCCGTTGATTTTCCGCTTTGCTAAAATTCAGAACCACCAACCAGGGGCCCATATAACTCGACGGTAATAAATGCGTTTCATACTCTGTGCCATCGTTTAACTGCAACACCCATTCGTCGTCTTCTTTCCACGTCAGAATTTTTACGTTTGCAAAACCTTTACCTCGCAAAACAACAAACATACTGACAACAACCAGCGTCAACAGGACGATCTTTATTGCCCATGAAAAGTTTAACGGCAAAACAACCGCTATCGCACCCAAATGAGCGAGCGCAAACAAACCAGTAAAAACTCGGGAAGTTTCAGGTTTTAGAATTAGCGGACTGGCGTATTTTGGTGACGACATTAATTAAGTTTGACTCGGAAGGTGTAGTGCGGCCCATCAGGTATTCAAGCAAGTCATTGTCATGACAGGTTAGTAACTGCTCAAAATCATCTCGCTCTGTTTTGCTTAAACGTTGATAGTCGTTATTCAAAAACCCCTGGAAAAACATATCCAGCTCAGCCATGCCGCGACGGCAACGCCAATAGATTTTACTGGAAGGAAGATTATTCATTTATACCAAATGTTTGAGCATCATCTTCTTAATATTGCCAATAGCCTTGGTTGGGTTAAGCCCTTTTGGACAAACATCAACACAATTCATAATGCTATGACAACGGAATAACCGATACGCACCTTCCAGGTCTTCCAGGCGTTCCGCCGTAGCCTGATCCCGACTATCGGCAAGAAAACGCCAGGCCTGCAGCAAGGCAGCGGGACCGCGAAACTTATCCGGGTTCCACCAGAAAGATGGGCAGGAAGTTGAACAGGCGCCGCAAAGAATACATTCGTAAAGACCATCAAGTTGATCGCGCTGTTCTGGTGTTTGCAGATATTCTGTTTCAGGCTCCGGATCATGCACAGTGAGCCATGGTTTAACCGCACGGTACTGATGATAAAATTTTCCCATGTCCACAACGAGGTCACGAATCACGGGCAGACCCGGCACAGGCCGAATTTGCACTGGCTCTTTCAACGCGTCTAATAGCGTAATACAGGACAGACCGTTGCGGCCATTAATATTCATCGCATCGGATCCACACACACCCTCACCGCAGGAGTGGCGAAAGCTGAGTGTTTCGTCTTCTTCTGCCTTAATACGCAATAAGGCATCCAGCAGCATGGCGCCTTTATCAAAACCATCCACATTATATTCCTGCATATGCGGATACTTGTCTGTTTCCGGATTGTATCTATATACCAGGAATCGCATAACGTTAATAAACCCGTGGCTTAGGTGGAAAACTATCGACAGATAATGGTTTTGTTCGCACAGGCTTGTATTCCACTCGCCCATCCTCAAAATAAAGACTGTGTTTCATCCAGTGCTTGTCATCACGATCCGGGTAATCAATACGCGAATGCGCGCCACGACTTTCCTTTCTGGCCAACGCACTCTCTACCGTCGCCAGACCCAGGACCATCAAATTCTCCAGCTCAAACGCTTCAATACGTGCAGTATTGAAAACCTTACTGTGATCACGTAAACGTGCATTGTCCAGTCGTGCGATAAGCGCCTTAACTTTTTTGACACCATCCGCCAAAATTTCCTCGGTGCGAAACACGCTACAGTAATCCTCCATGACGCGTTGCAACTCCTGGCGCAAAACATCAATGTTTTCGCCTTCGTCTTTTTTATCCCATCGCTCAAGTCTTGCCAATGCCGCTTTTACACTGCTCTCATTCATCGGGCGGTGAGTACGGTTCTCTTTAAGGTAGTCAATAATGTGATTACCCGCAGCGCGGCCAAACACCACAATATCCAGCAACGAGTTACCACCCAAACGATTCGCGCCATGTACGGAAACACACGCACATTCTCCAACGGCATACAGACCAGGTATAGTCTCTTCAGCACTTTGCTCTGTTGGCATGACTACCTGGCCATAACGATTCGTCGGTATACCTCCCATGGTGTAATGCGCCGTCGGAAATACAGGAATAGGTTCTTTGATAGGATCAATATGGGCAAAGGTCATTGCCATATCGCGAATACCCGGCAGACGTTTCTTGATCACATCAGAACCCAGGTGTTCCAGTTTTAATAAAACATGATCGCCTTCCGGGCCACAACCCCGCCCTTCCCGCACTTCAATCGCGATGGCACGACTCACCACATCGCGGCTGGCAAGGTCTTTGGCATGCGGCGCATAACGCTCCATAAATCGTTCGCCATCCTTATTTATCAGGTAACCGCCCTCACCTCGCACCCCTTCGGTGATCAACATGCCTTTACCGGCAATGCCCGTAGGATGAAACTGAAAAAATTCCATGTCCTGCACAGGAATACCCGCGCGCAATGTCATCGCAATACCATCACCGGTATTAATACGCGCATTGGTATTGGTACGAAATAATTGTCCGACACCACCGGTAGCTATTAGCGTGGTCTTGGCCTCGATCAATAGTGGCTCACCTGTTTCGATGTTAAGCACCACTGCGCCGAGAATATAACCCTCATCGTCTTTAACTAAATCAATGGAAAAGTATTCGTCAAAGAAATGGGTTTTGGAACGAATATTCTGTTGATACAAGGTATGCAGGATGGCGTGACCGGTACGATCAGCAGCGGCGCAGGTTCGTGCTGCCTGATCACCACCGAAGTCCTGACTTTGTCCACCAAAAGCGCGCTGATAAATTTTACCATTATCCAGACGTGAAAATGGTACGCCGGCATGCTCTAGCTCAACCACCAGATGGGAAGCTGCTCGGCACATATACTCAATGGCATCCTGATCTCCCAGATAATCACTGCCCTTCACCGTGTCGTACATATGCCAATGCCAGTTGTCCGGCAACACATTGGCCAAAGCGGCATTCATACCACCCTGTGCGGCAACTGTGTGCGAGCGCGTGGGAAACACCTTGGACACTACCGCCACCTTGGCCTCGGCTTGCGCCATTTGTAACGCCGCGCGCAAACCACCGCCACCGGCACCAATGACCAGAGTATCGAATTTACGCCGTTCAATATTCATACGGGCGTCACCACGCCGTTCGTTACAAGAGGAGTCACTAAAAGCAAGGTTCGTAGGGTCCACAACGCCATGCCAATAAAACTCAAACCAAAACTAATAAGCAAGACATAGCGTAAAGGAACAGATTTGACGTAATCCATAATGACATCCCTGACACCCACCCAGGCATGCAACAGCAAAGCGAA
>JAUWLO010000210.1 GCA_030613605.1 Gammaproteobacteria bacterium
CAATGGCCTCGAAGGTAATGGTTTCATAATATGGATTGTTTTCTGTGCCATCAGGTTCGGGTGCAATATCAACGCCTTTGTCGCCTTTCCAGACTCCAATAAGCCCAGTTAACGGCCCATAATTTATATCATTTGTATCGCTCATATTCTTTCCTTTTGCGGTAAACCGTTCACTTTTACCAAGTACGCATTTACATGGGTATCGCCTTTTTTATAATGCTCAATCCTGACCGGCAGGTAATCAAGCGAAGGGGCGCACCATAAGGTGGTCACGCGTTTGCCGTCGTCACGGCTGATGCGAATGGTTTGGTATTCGCCAGCGGGTGTTTTTATGGTTTCTTTTTTCTGAATGATTATTTTATGGTTTTTGAGCTTGCCGCCATCTGCAACATTTATATTCATTGTTTTAAGATTGCTGTTTTCCAGAAGACTTAACATGATGTTGATCTGGTAGATTAATTTGTCCTGGGTGTCAGGTGTGATTTCCATGCTCCAGGGTTCGCCGTTGATGGTATTGGTAACAGTTTTTTTATCCCAGTTAAAAGCCAGGCTTACATTCCTTTTCTTCTTGTTGGTATCTTTGTAGCTATACTGGAGGGGTCTGGCCCGGCCTTTATGAAATTCCCATATGCTGCGTTCAGTTATTTTGCCGTTAAAGAACACCGCAAACATCCCTGTTGCCTTGGTTGTAGATGTGAATGCATAGTTCCCATCTTCCTGAAGGGTAAGCGTTCGTTTTGTTTTGCCAATGTCAAAGAAACCACTTTGCAGGACATACTCAACCGAAAAATTGTTGGGGATTGGCAGAGTTACAGATGGGGGGTTGTCTGTATCTGCATCTGGATCTGTTGTTATGGTGGTGGAAGAAAATGCAGCAGTAGACACAAGGAAAATGTTCAGTGCTGCAAGTAGAAATATGGTAGCTGTGCGCATATTCGATCAGTCTAGCCTAATTCTGACCGGATGGTTTCAAATACGAAGTCTGGTTTGATTACCTGTAAGCACACGTTATCTTCGCAGGGGGTCTTGCGGTGGTTGGAGGCGCTCACACAAGGTGAACAGGCTAGTCCCGCATAGATTGGTGTGCTGTTGCCCAGTGAGCCATATAGTTTGGGTGTTTCCGGGCCAAAAATAACGTAGGTGGGCATGTTGGTAATAGAAGAAAAGTGCCCCGGGCCGGAGTCATTGGTGACCATGAGTGTGGCGACGCTGTATAGAACAGGCAATTCATGCAGTTCGAGTTTGCCAGCAAAATTAATAATGCGTGTTGATTTCGTGTTTGACGCTACGGCCTTAACGAGTCCTGCGGCTTCTTCATATTCATTCGGTGCGCCGGTAATCAGGATAAGGGTGTCATCGTATTTTTCCAGGATCATTTTCATGAGGGTGATGTAATGCTCGGGCATCCAGCGGCGTTGAATAAGTAGCTCGCTGGCATTTGGGTTGATCAATACGATTCTGTGTTTGCTGGCATCAAATCCCTTGAATTCATCAGCAATTTTGGCGCGCATGGACGCCTTTTGTTCATCGCTGTAAGTAACTTTCTGGAGTGATATTTCTTCGTCGCTTACCACTGTTTTGGAATACGGTATTTCATCATTGCTGGAGATGAGCGCATTGGCGAGCGCGATGAAATTTTTGGCGATATGAATATGGGAGTTGTAAGCAACTTTGTGTGTGAGCATTTCACCCCGATACAGCCCCTCGTTATGGAAACGATAATAACCAACAACATTCTTTGCGCCACACAACCCGCTTAGCAAGGCGGTGAATCGGGAAAAAAGTTCCAGGTCTATTACGGAGTCAATTTTGTTTTTGCGTGTCCATAACAAGAAGCCGAGGGTGCTCGACATCAGGCTGACAAGGCTGTCCTCCTGAATGGTGAAGATGTTTTCTTCCGGTACAGTGTTTAATAATTGCAGGCTGGGTGCATTCTTTTTGAAAATGACGAAAAATAAATTGGCACCCAGTTTGTTGTTCAGTTTTTGCATGGCCGGATCAACCAGAATGGTGCTGCCCATTTCAGACAATTCGATCAACAGGATATTCTTTGGTTGTTTTTTTCTTGGGTTCTGGAAAATCTGGGTAAACTTTACCAGCAGCGTAGTAAAAAAACACAGCGGGACTCCGGCAAGGAAGTCGATTTTTCGCATGGTATCTACTTTCATGTTTTATCCTTGCCCGCAAGACTCCGGCTGCCCTGCAGGTAGAAATATATTCCTGGCAGGCTGGTGGTTAAAACGATGATGCCGTACATCAATGATATGGTCAGTATTAGAGCTTTGTCTGCGCCGATGAGTAAAAATAAACCGAGCATCGCGCCTTCTCTTACGCCCCAGCCAGCCAGTGATACGGGGATAAGGGTAAGCAGGAATACCGGAGGCATTATGACAAGATATGTCAGCAAGTCATACTCAAGCCCGACGCTTTTCCCTAGCACAAAAATACTGACGATAGATAACAGGTGAATGGCAATAGACAGGCTGATCTGTGTGGCTGCGTCATCTGCTTTTCTGTATACCGTATTAAGGCGGATTGAAAGATCGAAGAATAATTTCCCAAGGCGGTGGTTTTCCAGCACGCGGATCTTTTTTAATGCCATGACAGTGAAGATGCCAAAAATGGAAATCAGGACGATGCCATTAATCAGGTAAAAAATCTTTTCTTCCAGCAAATCAGGGTTCAGGCCGTTGGCCAGCAGGTTTAATAACAGCAGGCCAAGCAGGCCAACAATACGGTCGATGAACACACCATAAAAGGACTCTCTTTTTTTAAAGCCCAGTTTGGCGACATCCAGTACCCGCAATGCATCACCACCTATAGTGGTGGGAAGGCCCTGGTTAAAAAAAGTGCCTTTAAAATAGCTGCGGAAATAAAATTGGAAGTCCTGGCCAAATTGCAGCGCTTTCATGATCAGAAACCAGCGATAGGAAGCGACAACGGTGCTCATTAGCTGGATGAAAAGGGCAAGCACAACAAATTTCATGTCCACATTGCGGATGGCTGTGCCGACGCCGGTGATATCTACCGATCTGAATATCAGGATAAAAATCAGAATGGTGATGATGAGTTTAATTATTGTTTTCATTGAAGCTGACGGCCTGCGGTATTTCTGAGACTAATGCTGAAAATTGTAACAGGCATAGAAGTAGTAGGTCACCTGAGTGTGGTCATGATGTTTGAATGCCAGGCTGTCAATTTGTTCACAGGAGTGAAATTTTGTTTTCAGTGTTTGCGGGTGTTTGAAATAGGCAGGAATCACCATTATGCCGCGGCTGACCTTTTCCGGGCCGCCATACCAAAGATCGAACTGATCAAACCGGGTATCGTTGATTACGACAGGCTCTGGGTAGGAATACCAGGCCAGCCGACTGCCCAGGGACCAGTTATTCACCATAACAACGGGCTTCTCACCGGGTGACTCCGACATTTTTTCACCGAGCTTTCTGGCTTTTGTTGCTGCATCCTGCCAGCCGACAAGATCACGCAAAATATTTTTTTCTTCCGGCATGTCCAGCCACGGGTAAAACAGCAGGCTGTGCAAAAACAGAATAAAAAACAGGGAATAAACAGCAGAAGACCATGTTGCAAACCTCACCCAGGTTTTTTGCCAGTTGTTCATTAACCAATAGGCAGTGAGTGGTGAAAGTCCTGCCCAGGCCAGTGAAGTCCAGTGCGGTAAGGATTCTTCGTAGCCGCCACCCCAGTTAAATAACAATAATATGGGGAGAGTGAGCAGGATAATCAGGCGTACGCCCGGGTGTTGCCAGTGGCGGAAGCCTGTAAATAATGCC
>JAUWLO010000193.1 GCA_030613605.1 Gammaproteobacteria bacterium
GAAATTCATCCCTATGAACAACACGTGGTGTTTCAGCTCTGGACTGTCGCGGGTGTTCTTGCCGTGCGTTCGCCGAGCGCCCCGGAGACCCCATTGGTTGAGGTAGAGAATCAATTTCTTGACAGGATCATCGATAATGAACGTTGGCGCGTGTTTGCCCTTGCAGACAAGGATGGTGGCGTACAGGTGCAGGTGGGTGAGCATTACGCACGCCGTGACGTCCTCATTAATGAGGTCACATCTCGTCTACTTACTCCCTTGCTGGTCAGTCTGCCCCTGATCGTCCTGGTGATCTGGGTATGGATTGGTCGTGCCATGAAACCACTGAACAAAATTGCGGCCGAGATTAGCCAACGGGAGCCGGAGAATCTTCAGCCGGTGACCACACAGGGTGTGCCTCAGGAGGCTCTGCCCATGGTGAACGCACTTAATGCCCTGTTGGACCGAGTGCATGTTGCCTACGAAGATATTCGGCTGTTTACCGCCAACGCTGCCCATGAATTGCGCACACCATTAGCCGCACTCAAAGTGCATTCACAGGTGGCATTGCGCGCTGAAAAAGATGACGAACGTCTGGAAGCAATGCAGCGGGTTGAGCACGGAGTAAACCGGGCAACGTCACTGGTGGAACAGTTGCTTACATTGACGCGTTTAGAGCCCGAGGCGGCGGCCAGCGAAAATGAAAATGTCCCTTTGCATGCTCTGGCGGAAGAAATTATTGCTGATTTAGCCCCGGAGGCAATCAAAAAAAATATTGAGGTGAGTCTGGATGATGCCGATTGCTGCATTGTGCCTGGTAACCCCGGTATGTTGGGAGTGTTGATACGAAACCTGGTGGAAAATGCTATTCGTTACACGCCAGTCTCGGGAAGTGTTGACGTCACTCTGGTTAGCGTTGATAACACGGTCCGTTTGCGTGTGGCGGATAGTGGGCCAGGAATTCCGGAGAAAGAACACGGCAAAGTTTTTACGCGCTTTTACCGCAGCAGTGAACTTGAGGGAGAGAGTACAGAGAACGGTACTGGTCTGGGATTGGCCATTGTGGAACGCGTTGTTGAATTACATCAGGCACGCATTGAACTTGGTGAATCTTCTCAGTATGGTTTACAGGTCGATGTATTTTTTCCGACAAACCAGGAATCTGCTGGTTAAATCAGTTGGTCGGCGTGAGAGGCCGCTCTTGCGCATTCATGCGCCCGCGGCACTTGTGCATCCCTGCACATCGGATTTGATATTTACGAGTTTCCAATTTCTTTCCGCCCATCAAGAATAAAAAACTGGTCTTCACAAATTAGTGAAAGACCAGTTTTTATTTTTTCGGTTGGTCGGCGTGAGAGGATTTGAACCTCCGACCCCTTCGTCCCGAACGAAGTGCGCTACCAGGCTGCGCTACACGCCGAATGAAAGGAGCTGACTTAATAAGTGCGGCTAACAGAAAAATCTGCAAGTGTTTTGAGTGCGTCGGTGTATACAGAGGATGGCATAATTTTTAGGTATTGGATTGCCAGGTCAGCTTCTTGCCGCGCTTTGTTTGCAGTGTAGGTAATGGCATCGGTGGACTCAATAATCTGAGTCACCGCGTCGATGTTGCTGCGACCGCCTTCTTCAATAGCGTGGCGAATAATCTTTGATTGCTCCGATGTGCCCTGATGCATGGCACGAATTAGTGGCAGAGTCGGTTTGCCTTCGGCGAGGTCGTCACCAACATTTTTACCCATCTCATCGGGCGAAGCACTGTAGTCCAGCACGTCATCAACCAGCTGAAAGGCAGTGCCCAGATGCATGCCAAATTTTGCCATGGCCTGTTCCTGTTCTGGCGTGGCATCACAAAGTACGGCACCCAGTTGTGCCGCAGCTTCAAATAGCTTGGCTGTTTTGCAATGAATCACGTCCAGGTAGCGTTGTTCGGTGGTTTCTGGATCATGGCAGTTGAGCAACTGCATCACTTCGCCTTCGGCTATGGTGTTGGTAGCATCTGACAAAATTTCCATGATGCGCATTCGCCCAGCACCTACCATCATCTGGAAGGCTCGGGAGTAGAGGAAATCACCCACCAGAACAGCTGCCTCATTACCCCACAGGGCATTAGCAGTATCATTTCCGCGGCGTCGATCAGAGGCATCCACCACATCGTCGTGCAATAAAGTGGCGGTATGGATAAATTCCACAATCGCAGCAAGGTTATGGTGCTGGTTGCCCGTGTAACCAAAAGCACGTGCCGAGAGCAGTACCAGCACTGGCCTCAGACGTTTACCACCGCTATTAATAATGTAGCTACTAACCTGGTTTACCAGGGCGACATCCGAATGTAATCGTTTTTGAATCAACAGGTTAACCGCATTCATGTCCGGAGCGACGAGGTCGTTTACGGCATCAATGGACGGAACCGCTTGCTCCGGAATGAGGCTGGGGGACAATCCCTGGTTCTGGTGTTGTTCAGCAATATTTAGCATATAGGTCAAGTATAAAGCATCGAGTACGGATGACGATTAATTATGTCCACTATATCAAAACGGGCGCCTATTATGGGGTTTGACGGCCAGTCATGTAAACGCTAAAATTCGCGGTCTTCTGTGGCAGGCATAGTCTCCTGGCCATGGTTTTTTGCGGTTATATTTTTTACAGATAAGAATTGGAGAAGCATCATGTACGCGGTAATTAAAACCGGCGGCAAGCAATACAAGGTTTCCAAAGGCGCAACCTTGAAAGTCGAAACAATCGCTGCCGATGAAGGCGCGAAAGTTGTGCTTGATCAAGTCTTGATGGTTGTTGATGGCGATGACGTTAAAGTTGGCTCGCCGTTGGTGAAGGGCAGCAAAGTGACTGCCACAGTCAAGTCTCATGGTCGTGGCAAAAAAATTGAAATCATCAAGTTCCGTCGACGGAAACATCATCGTAAGCAGATGGGTCATCGTCAGAACTACACAGAATTAGAGATCACCGGCATTAAAGCCTGATCCCGATATCTGTTCATTGTCTATTAGTTAAAAAAGAATAGAGTATTAGGAGTAATACACCATGGCACATAAAAAGGCAGCCGGTAGTACCCGTAACGGTCGTGATTCAGAATCCAAACGCCTTGGCGTAAAGCGCTACGGCGGCGAAGTCGTGAAAGCGGGCAATATTCTTGTTCGTCAGCGTGGCACTAAATTTCATCCCGGAAGCAATGTTGGTTGCGGTAAAGACCATACCTTGTTTGCCAAGGCTGATGGTAAAGTGTTGTTTGAAGTTAAGGGCCCGAAAAATCGGTCATTCATTAGCGTGGTAGCTGCGTAACTCACAGCGATGAATAAAATGATCACGGAAGGCCTCGTTGATCGAGGCCTTTTTTTTGCCCTGGCGGTGAGTAGCTAGCTACTAGCTGCGAGGGTTTAACCCTAGTGCCTCGTGCCTAGATACTAGATACTGATTCCATGAAATTCGTAGATGAAGCCAAAATAAAAGTGGCCGCCGGTGATGGTGGTAATGGCTGTGTGGGCTTTCGCCGGGAAAAATACGTTCCCAGGGGCGGTCCCGATGGCGGTGACGGCGGTGACGGCGGTAGTGTTTATCTTGAGGCCGATACCGGCCTGAATACGTTGGCGGATTTTCGCTTCACGAGAAGTTATCTGGCCGAGCGCGGTGGTAAAGGTATGGGCAGTAACTGCACGGGCAAGTCGGGTGATGATCTGATTGTGCGGGTGCCCATTGGTACGCTGGTTCGTGATGCCGATACCCAGGAAGTGATTGGGGATGTGGTTCGTACTGGCGAACGTTTGCTGGTGGCCAAGGGCGGTTTTCATGGTCTGGGTAATGCGCGTTTCAAAAGCAGTACCAACCGCGCCCCAAGACAAAGCTCCAACGGGACTCTGGGTGAAGTGCGTTTTCTTGATCTGGAGCTGAATGTTCTTGCCGATGTTGGACTTCTGGGTTTACCCAATGCGGGCAAATCGACACTCATTACCGTGGTCTCCAAGGCGCGACCCAAGGTGGCGGATTATCCTTTTACGACCCGGCATCCCAACCTGGGCGTGGTGAGCCCTGAGCCTCATCGAAGTTTTGTGATTGCCGATATTCCGGGTGTGATAGAGGGTGCGGCCGAAGGGGCCGGGCTGGGTATCCAGT
>JAUWLO010000150.1 GCA_030613605.1 Gammaproteobacteria bacterium
CGGACATAATAACCGTCAAGGCCTCAAAATCCTGTTTGGCTGTTTTTTTCTTAGGCATCTCTTTGCTATTCGCCCTGGTTTCAGACATTAGACCATCCCCTTATGAGCAGAAGGGCTCAGGTATGGCATGCCAAAATAGGTGCTAAATGCCATGGCAAAAATGCCAATAATAATCGCGCCACTCACCCAGGCTGGCACCTTGTAGCTCAGGCGAACATGCAAACCTATCGCGAGGAATAACCAGGTCAGAAAGGCCGAGGTTTCCAGTGCATCCCAGGCCCAGTAACGCCCCCAGGCGTCCTGCGCCCACACCCCACCGGCAATCAACATGAGGCTATCAAACACCAGTGCCAGCATCATCAAACGCCAGGCCAGCTTGTCGATAATCATGTTGGATGGCATGGCCCGAAACCAGGTTTTACCTCGTTGGGTGGTGCGCAAGATCATCACCCCACCCAGCCCAACTCCTGCCAGTAACAACGCCAGAAACATTTTACCCAATCCCACGTGCACCCATTTCCAGGAATTGTAATAAGTAGCAGGGAAGTGACTAATGCCCGGTTCCAGCGCTAATACCCAGGTGCCGAGAATCCACATCACCGGCAGCACAATCACCGCGCTGGGTCGCAGTCCGGGTAACCGCCAGTACAGGGCAGCAAAAACCAGGCCCAGACTCCACATCTGGCTCATGAGTAACTCAAACAGGCTAATCCAGGGACCATGACCAATGCGAATCCAACGGGCAATAATGGCGGCGGAAAGTAACAACACACCAAACACGATAAAACCCAGCACCAGTTTCTCGTGTTTCTTATTGACCACCAGCGGACTATTTTGGGAACGTGGGGAAACCCCCCACATGGCGGCCAGAGTGGCAATAAAATAAGAGCCCAGACCCGCCCATAACCATGGTTGTTCTGCAACGATACTATTCATACAACTGTCTCATAACACTAATCTCATACACCTGTCTTTTTACTTACGACCTGCTCAGCACTCTCATCAACATCCACTTCGTCCTCATCCATCCAGGGTTGAAGATTCAATTTGACCCAGAAGAAATGGCTCAATCCAAACACCCCTGCCACCGTCACAAAAAATAACCACTGGATGGTGGGGTCATAAAACACCCGGTAGCCCATCCAGGTAGTGAGATCATCATAGCGTAATACACCATGCTCCAGACGTGTTTGCTCACCCAGCTTGAGCTCTATCCGTTGGTCTTCGCTGGTCACGATCAACACAGCGGTGGCATTGCGACCATCCAGCACCCAGTCTTCTTCCATGGTTAAACCCGTATCCAGTTGTAACCAGAATTTGATTTCTTCATTGGTGCCCGGTGGCGTCCAGCGATTATCCTGCTTGTAATCATACAGAGGATAAGCGGGCATATTAATACGGCCTGTAATGGGCTGCCCCTGATCGGGCATCCAGGTCAAAATGGGCGAAAAACCCTTATTAAATGTAGTGTAAAAACGATAGCGCTCTATCACCAGGGGCCGGTCATCCCCCACATCCTGCGACACCAGCCGACCCGCTGTATCCGGCACAAAAACCTCATTATGGGTCAGGCCTCGCCTGAGGCCTACGGCATAATCGACCGTATAACGTCCCTGAGTAAAGGCCACCTTATCCAGGTTACCCGAGTGCCACGGTCCCTTACGCACTTCCAGCATCAAATTCTGATGAAACTCCTGACCCAGGGCAAGTTCCATATGGGCATCAAGATGCGTCAGCCGCCCCACGCCTGCCAACACCACGGTAGTAAAGAGACAAATGTGAAATATAAGCAACCCAGGCTGACGATTAATGCGAGGGTTTGTCAAAATAGCCGCCGCAAGGTTTATGGCCAACAAGGCCAATGGCACGATCAATACCCAAACCGATATATCAACAGGGTTGCCATAACTCAGACCGGCACCAATACCCAGCAAGATCATCCCAGCCAGGGTGAATTTTAACGACGATAAACGGCTTAACCACGAAAACATAAGGGGATGCGTTGACTCCGATAATTAAAACTCAGCAAGGTTAGCAGTATACCGTGGTCAATCACTCACCACACGACCAACCCACAAATCTTATGCATCCATTCTTACTCTGATAAATCTGTGACCGTTATTAATATCGGCGGTTAACGATCTTTCCACACCTGTTTCTCGTACGACAAATAAAACACACTAACTTTGCGGGCGATTTTTTCAAAATGCTATAGTGCCCCCTGCTGTCATTCTACAGGTGCAGACAACTACCAGGATCGCTCTATAACCACACAGGAATTAAATATTATTTCCCAATTTCAGTCTCATTTACTCGGTGGTGTGGCCGCATTAACGTCGGCTTTTTTATGGGCATTGGCCGCCATTTTATTCAGACGTATAGGCGACAGTGTGTCGGCGATGGGCATTAATCTGGCCAAGGGTATCGTTGCTCTAATTTGTCTTGGCGCCTTATTGATACCAGCTGATTTTTCCCAAATCAGTTCTGACAGTATGACGGCACTGGCACTGAGCGGCCTGATCGGTATTTGCTTTGGAGACACCCTGTATTTTTTAACCCTGGTCAGACTAGGCACCAAAAAAACATTGTTGTTGGGTGCGCTTATTCCCGTTACCACCGCATTATTAGCGGTGATGTTTCTTGGCGAAAGAGTCGCATTAATCGCCTGGCTAGGAATCCTGATGACCATCACCGGGGTTACCTATGTACTGTGGCAACGTGTACCTGAAAATGATAATCACGAAACAAAGCGCTCCGGGATTTTTTATGGGTTGTTATTTGTTGCAGCTAATGCACTGGGGATTATCGCAGCTAAAATTGGTGTCACCGATGTACCCGCACTGGAAGCAACCTTTATTCGCCAAATATTCGCCATTGCAGGTCTGACTTTCTGGGGATTAATGCTGCGCGATTTGATGGGCTGGGTGAAACCGCTTAAAAATCCCCAGTTAATGAAAACATTACTGATTGCAGCCGTCATTGGTGCATTCCTGGGTACCTGGTTATCTATCGTCGCGCTGAAATATACCCATGCTGCTGTCGCGGCCACGCTCAATTCAACCAGCCCTCTGTTTATTCTACCTCTGGCAGTCCTCATGCTTAAGGAACGCATCAGTTCCCGCGAAATACTCGGGGCCTTTATTGCAGTCAGTGGCGTTGGTCTCTATTTCAGCACACTTAATATGGGTTAGTTGGGGTATGATGTCGCTTCAGGCCTGAGCACAAAATAATAACAAACACACAAAATGGAGATGACGTGATGTTCAAAACAAATACCGTGCGATTAGCCTCATTAGTCCTGACACTATTCATAATGAGTCATTCGTTTGCCGCAGATCTGCTGGAAGTTCCTGTGGGTATTTCACCGGTCATGAGTTCTGCCGCCATGTTTATCGCCAAAGAAAAAGGTTACTTCCGAGAAGAAGGCCTGGATGTGATCATCAATCCTTTCAAGGCATCGGGCGCCAAAATGGTACCGTTTCTCGCTACTGGTCAGCTGTTTGTCGGCGGCGGTAATATTAATGCGGGCATGTACAACGCCATCGCGCAGGATATTCCCATCAGAATTGTCTCCGATAAAGGAACAGTAAGCCCGGGGCACGGCTACCTCGCGCTAATTGTGCGCAAGGACCACGTAGACAGTGGGCGTTATAAAAGTTTTAAAGACCTTAAAGGTATGACCATGGCGGTAACAGCCAAAGGGGTATCGCAGGAAATTGTCACAGAGCTTTATCTGAAAAGTGTGGGGTTAACTTTAAAAGACATCAAATTGCGCAAGCTGGGATACTCGGATATGAATATCGCTCTGGCCAACAAGTCCATTGATGCCACCGTGCAAATCGAACCTTTTGTTGCCGCAGCAGTGAAAAATGATTTTGCTGTGCGGGTCGCGGGTGATGATGAGGTATACCCCAATCAACAAAGTGCGGCTATTTTTTATTCGCCAATATTCATGAATAAATACCCTAAACAGGCACAGGGGTTTATGAATGCCTATGTACGTGCCCTGCGTGATTACAACGATGCATTTGAAAAGGGAATCCGCAAGGAAGACATTATTAACATCCTAACCAAAAACACCAAGATCAAGGATGCTGGCATCTACCAACTGGTAGTACCTGTAGGACTAAGTCCGAATGGTCTGGTTAATGTGCAAAGCCTGAAAAACGACGCCGCATGGTATTTGCAGCGAGGCTATCTGAAGAAACCCGCGAACATGGATGCCATTGTGGATCTTAGTTACGCTAAAAAAGCAGCTAAAAAACTCGGCCCCTACCGTTAAACCTTTCAGCACTCAACATGCAAATCAGCGTCAGGCAACTCTGCAAAACTTTTCGCGACAAAGACCGGGAAACCGTTGCCTACCAAAATCTGACTTTTGACGTTAAACCAGGAGAGTTTTTTTGCATCCTTGGCCCCAGCGGTTGCGGCAAAACTACTTTGCTGCGCACCATGGCCGGGTTAGAGACAGCCACCAGTGGCGAGTTGCAAATTACCTCTGACTCAAACCAGGCAGCTGATATTGCCATGGTGTTTCAGGAACATGGACTGTTCCCATGGATGAGCCTTCGCAATAACATCCGTTTTTTACTGGAAAACAATCCGCAGCTAACGGAACGCACCCTCGCCACCATTTGTGACGGTTACCTGAAAAAGGTCGGTCTTAGTCAGTTCGCTAACCATTTTCCTCATCAGGCATCTGGTGGCATGCGCCAAAGAGTCAGCATTGCTCGTGCGTTTGCGAACGAACCCAACATCCTGTTAATGGATGAACCTTTTGTCTTTCTCGATTTTCAAACGCGCCTGGCTTTACAGCAATTATTGCTGACCATCTGGAATGAGACCAAAAAAACTGTCGTGTTTGTGACACACGATATCGAAGAAGCCGTGTTATTGGCTGACCGAATCATGGTCATGAGCTCCCACCCGGGGAAAATCAAAACCTTTGTGGATATCGACTTACCAAGGCCTCGCGATGCGTTAACGGTACGAAAACAACCTGAATACCACGAACATGTTGATAAACTCCTGGCGTTACTACAGGAAGAACCACACTACCTTGATGACCAACTAGCAATGAGTAATTTAACGTGAAGGGAAAACGGTTCTGGATGTGGCTATCGCCCCTGGCTG
>JAUWLO010000289.1 GCA_030613605.1 Gammaproteobacteria bacterium
TGGTTAGGGCAGCTGTCAGCGTGGTTTTACCATGATCAACGTGACCAATGGTGCCTACGTTGACATGCGGTTTCGTTCGTTCAAATTTTTCCTTGGACACGGTCGTAACCCCTTCTTTCAATAATATCTAAGTTGTAATAAGAGCAATTGTTAAAAAACTAACGTAAAGCTTTCTAATAAGCCTTGTTAATCACTGCGTTGGCAACATTCTTTGGTGCCTCGGCATACTTCGCAAATTCCATTGAGTAGGTTGCTCGACCCTGCGTTGCTGAACGCAGATCTGTCGCATAACCAAACATCTCGGCTAATGGCACCTCGGCGCGAATCACTTTGCCGACAACCCCATCATCCATTCCCTGCAGGATGCCGCGACGGCGATTTAAATCACCCATCACATCACCCATATAATCTTCTGGCGTGACCACTTCGATTTGCATCATCGGTTCTAGCAACACCGGGTCTGCTTCTGCAGCTCCAGCCCTAAAACCCATGGAGCCGGCAACTTTAAATGCCATCTCCGAAGAGTCAACGTCGTGGTAAGAGCCGTCATACAAAGTCACTTTGACATCTTCCACTGGAAAACCGGCTAACACCCCGTTTTCCATTTGTTCTTCAATGCCTTTATTGACGGCATTGATGTACTCCCTGGGAACCGCGCCACCTACGACCTCGTTAACGAATTCGTAACCTGAACCCTGTTCCTGCGGTTCCAGCCGTAACCAGACATGTCCGTACTGACCACGTCCACCCGACTGACGTACAAACTTTCCTTCTGCTTCGACCGACTTGCGAATCGTCTCGCGGTAGGCCACTTGCGGTGCGCCGACGTTGGCCTCGACACTAAATTCGCGCTTCATGCGCTCAACCAGTATCTCCAGGTGTAACTCACCCATCCCGGAAATGATGGTCTGGCCCGACTCTTCATCCGTATGCACACGAAACGAAGGATCTTCCTGTGCCAGCTTACCCAGGGCAACGCCCATTTTTTCCTGATCCGCCAACGTCCTGGGCTCAATGGCTACCGAAATAACCGGCTCAGGAAACTCCATTCGTTCCAGAGTGATGTGCTGACTCAGATCACACAACGTGTCACCCGTGGTGACATCCTTTAGTCCGACAGCAGCGGCAATATCACCGGCGCGAACTTCCTTAATCTCTTCTCGCGAGTTGGCATGCATTTGCACAATTCGCCCAAAACGCTCTTTTTTGCCTTTAACCGGGTTAAAAACTGAATCACCCGTTTTGACCACTCCGGAATACACACGAAAGAAAGTCAAAGTACCAACAAATGGGTCGGTCGCAATCTTAAAAGCTAATGCAGCAAACGGTTCATCATCCGATGCATGACGCTCCACTGGCGTTTCGGCTTTGTCATCCAGCACACCTTTGATGGCTGGGACATCAGCAGGAGACGGCATGTAATCAACCACCGCGTCCAACATGGCCTGCACACCCTTGTTTTTAAATGCACTACCGCAAAAACAAGGAACCACTTCATTCGCCAACGTCTGCAGGCGAATGCCCTGCTTAATCTCTTCTTCGGAGAGCTCACCCGTTTCCAGGTACTTCTCCATTAATTCTTCATTGGCCTCAGCGGCAGACTCAACCATCTGCTCGCGTAGATCTTCAGCCTGAGCCAGCAATTCAGCTGGAATCTCGCGGGACTCATAGGTCACACCACGATCTTCTTCATTCCAGTAAATCGCTTGCATGCGAACCAGATCAATGATGCCTTCGAACTCTTCCTCTGCGCCAATATTAAGCTGCATTGGAACCGGGTTTGACCCCAGACGTTCTTTGATCTGCCCGACTACGCGCAAAAAATCTGCGCCCTGGCGATCCATCTTGTTCACAAATGCCAACCGTGGCACCTGATACTTATTCGCTTGTCGCCACACAGTCTCAGACTGGGGCTCGACACCACCAACGGCACAAAAGACTGCACATGCTCCGTCAAGCACCCGAAGTGATCGTTCCACTTCGATGGTGAAATCTACGTGTCCGGGCGTATCGATAATATTGATACGATGCTTCGGAAACTGCTTATCCATCCCACTCCAGAAACAAGTGGTTGCCGCAGAAGTGATGGTTATCCCTCGCTCCTGCTCCTGCTCCATCCAGTCCATGGTAGCTGCGCCATCATGAACCTCACCAATCTTGTGTGACACCCCGGTGTAAAACAGAACGCGCTCAGTCGTTGTTGTTTTACCTGCGTCAATATGGGCCATGATGCCAATATTGCGATAGTGATCGATGGGTGTCTGACGTGCCACTTGCTTACGATCCCAATCATCCCGCTAAAAGTCGTTCCGCTACAATTTATTACTAACCGTTAACTATCATCCGTACTACCAAAATTTGCTCTAGCAAAAAGTTACCAACGCCTCTTTACCAACGATAGTGAGAGAAGGCCTTATTGGCATCTGCCATACGGTGCACATCTTCACGGTTTTTTACAGCCGCACCGCGGCTTTCAACTGCATCCTTAATCTCGCCTTCCAGGCGTCCATACATGGACTTTTCACTGCGTGTACGTGCATCATCGATTA
>JAUWLO010000215.1 GCA_030613605.1 Gammaproteobacteria bacterium
GCAGCTCTTTTTCCATGGCGCGATCTTCTGCTTCGTCGTGACCACGGCGTCGAGTTCCTGCGATAGGACGTACCGTCACCACGCCATCTTCCAGTCGGGTGAGAATTTCCGGAGAAGAACCCGCAATATGAAAATCATGTAGATTCAAATAAAACATGTACGGCGAAGGATTCAGGCTACGCAAGGCACGATACAGATCCAGCGGCGGCGCATTAAAAGGTACCGATAAACGCTGTGACAACACCACCTGCATAACGTCACCGTCAATAATATATTGCCGCGCACTCTCCACTGCCTGTTTGAATCCATCCTCGGTAAAACCGGAAACAAAATCTTCTTCGCTGACTTCATGCCCAGACCACGACTCGGTGACAGGTGCAACCTGCCGCAGCCGAGCCTCCAGCGCATCAAGGCGCTTTTGTCCAAGCGCGTAAGCATCTGCCTGCTCAGGATCAGCATGCACAATGAGGTATAACTTGCCGCCCAGATTATCGAACACCACTACTTCGTCGGACACCATTAACAGAATATCCGGCGTATTCAGCTCATCGGGGTTTGGCTTCTTTTTAAAAGAGTCAGCTAGTTTAGGTTCAATGTAACGAATGCTGTCATAACCAAAGTAACCCACCAGACCGCCATTAAAACGCGGCAAACCATCCACTTCGGCCACATTGTATCGCGCCTGAAAATCTTCGACCCATGCCAGCGGATCATCAACGGTCAATGACTCGACGACGTCACCATCCGTCTCAACCTCAACCTGCAGACCCGTCACTTTAACCACGGTACGACAGGGCAGACCAATAATGGAGTAACGGCCCCATTTTTCACCGCCCTGCACGGATTCAAACAGATAGGAATATGGCCCATCGGCTAACTTAAGATAGGTACTGAGCGGGGTATCAAGATCGGCCAGCACTTCTCGCATCAGAGGGATGCGATTCGGTTTATTACCAGGGCCTTGCTGAGAAAGCTCAGCGAATTGTTCTGCGTTCATACTCATCACCTACAAAATTAAACAGACAGGAAAACCCAACAACACCAGCCTTAACCGCGCCATCGTTCCTGTTCCCATTTAATTTTTGTGGTGTGAATCATCATTTCATTTCTATTCAAAGATAAAATTCGTTTTTTCGTCATTCCGGCGCAGGCCGGAATCCAGTGGCATTTAGATAGTTCCTAGATTCCGGCCTCGGTTATAGCATCCTGCGTCACTCTACCTCCTCCATCCATGGAGTCGTACGCCGGAATGACGGAAATCAAAAATTTTTAAAGTAAGTCCTTCAATTCGACCATGCTATCAATAACGGCATCGGGATTCGACTCTCGTATATCGACGCCGTGATTATAACCATAACTCATACAGATAATCTGAAAGCCTGCTGCCCGGGCAGCCTTTACGTCACTCACCGAATCACCCAGCATTAACGACTTTTCCGGTGTTACTCCCAACACTTCAGCCGAATGCAACAAAGGCAAAGGATCAGGCTTCTTTTTCGCAAGGGTATCACCACAAACAATGTTCTCAAAGTCATCATGGATTCCCAGATCTTTCAGCAACGGAATGGTAAATTGCGCGGCTTTATTGGTAACACAACCTAGCGTGTAACCAGCGGCCTTCATGTAATCCAGCCCTTCCTGCACACCGGGATACAGGCAACTCCGTAGGCTGGTGTTGACCGCGTATAAATCCAGAAAAATCGGATACGCCTGTTCAAACAAAGCCTCATCAGGCTCGCCATCCAGCTGACCGACGAGTCCACGACGCACCAGGCGCTCAACACCATTACCCACCCAGTTCCTTACCCTGGCTTCGCCATGAACAGGCATGTCCAGCTGCTTCATCATTTCGTCGATGCAATAAGCCAGATCCGGCACGCTGTCCACCAGGGTGCCATCGACGTCAATAAGGATCATTTCGGGTTTTTGTATGGTCATAATTCAACTCAATAGTTTTGTATTCAGGCTGCAAATGCTGCTTCTGGGCAAGCGCCGCTTTCGCACATCCTTGTGCTCCACGGCATAAGCCCGTCCATGGGCAAAAAAAAAGGCGCGTTGCCGCGCCCTTTTTTTACTTACCGATAATTGTTAAACCTTGGCCTTTGCCAACTCTTCACGGAAAGCCTTGATCACGCTGTCGTATGTATTGGCATCGGAATCCGACTTCGCACCAAACACGGCGGACCCGGCCACAAACATGTCGGCACCGGCTTCAGCGATCTCGCGGATGTTATCCACTTTGACTCCACCATCAATTTCCAGACGAATATCACGACCGGAAGCTTTAATGATTTCACGAGCCTCACGTAGCTTGTTGAGGGTTTCGGGGATAAAGCTTTGACCACCAAAACCGGGGTTAACCGACATCAACAATATGATATCCACTTTGTCGATCACGTGTTTCAGCACATCTAACGGTGTTGCAGGATTAAATACCAGACCGGATTTACAGCCCTCACCCTGGATCAACTGTAATGTGCGATCAATGTGCTCGGAAGCTTCCGGGTGGAAGGTAATATATGAGGCACCGGCAGCAGCAAAATCAGGAATAATGCGATCCACGGGTTTGACCATCAGATGTACATCAATATCGGCAGTGACACCGTGTTTGCGCAGCGCATCACACACCAACGGGCCGATGGTGAGGTTAGGCACGTAATGGTTATCCATCACGTCAAAGTGCACCACGTCGGCACCGGACTTAAGTACGTTATCAACCTCTTCACCCAGACGGGCAAAGTCGGCAGAAAGAATCGAAGGAGCAATCTTGAAATCTGGCATGGCTATGTCTCTCATTCCTGTCTTATAAATAAAAAGTAAACAAAAAAAGTATAATAAAGGGGTATCTGGCACGAGGGCCTGATAATTAAATTCTGAACCGCGAACTTTACCTGATTTGCTGACAACATTCAGCTTCCGGCACCGGAATCAATTATAACCATAACGACTTTATGGGTTAAACGCTTTACTCAAGGTGACATTAATACTTCTGGATGACCAGTTGGCTTCATTGAGCCTGGTTTCAGCATAACAATTTCCATTGCAAGGCGGAGCAGGAATAACGAGAAAAGTACGGTCTATACCAGAACTCGTAGTCCAGCGCTGCAAAGTCATACTAGCACCCCAGACCCAATTGTTGTGAGCAGGCCGATTGCGCCAACCCAGCTCCATCACCCACCCCCGACCATTGGCCTCGTGTTCAAAACTCACCGGATGAGCAAAATCATCTCGCAAGTTCCAGTTTGCCTTCGCGGTATATTTGGGCCAATGCCTCTCCAGATGCAGGGTTACTAAACCCTTTCCTTCGAGATCCAGCAAAAAATCAGCTCCCACCCAGGCGCCGGACCAGACAGCATCGTAACTTGAATTCAATCCCGGAAATGGGCCCAGATCAGGTACAACCTGATTCCCATCTGTCATATTCATTTGCTGAGTGTGATAGGAGTAACCCACTAACGGAGCAAAACGATGTTTCTTCTGGGCACCAAACGAAAACTCCACGCCAAGCCCACCCTTAAAATCCACCACTCGACTGCCGTCGATCCCATTGATGGCGCGAGAAAATTCCAGGGTACGATTATCACCAGCGTAATCAGAATCCTGGTTCTCTCCATTCAATACCCAGCCGTAACCAGCAGAACCCCGAAAATAAATCCCATCAGCATTAGCAGCGGAAACTTCCCCTCGCACCTGAAAT
>JAUWLO010000107.1 GCA_030613605.1 Gammaproteobacteria bacterium
AGCAGTACATCGGGCTTTGATTTGGCGGCTATGATCAGGGCTTCTTCGCCACTGGCAGCTTCTGCAATGACAGTAATTCCTGGCGCATCATTCAGTATCCGGGTGATACCTGTGCGCACCAGCTCGTGGTCATCTACAACCATTACTTTGATCATGAAAATCCTGCAGGGGCACTTTTCAAAAAATAAGTGGCCCCAGTCGTGGGTTATTCCTACACCTGTGTAGGAAAAAGACTACAGGATAATAGCCGAAAGATACAACCGATTGTAATATATGGACTTATTTCCCCACCAAAGCCTGTTCAGCCTCATGGAGACGCTCACGGGTACCCACATCAACCCACAGGCCCTTGTATAACTCTCCACTAACCTGGCTCTGATCCATTGCCTGTCGTAACAAAGGCGCCACCGGGAAGGTGTCGCCGCTAATATCGGCAAAAAGCCGGGGATGATAAACGCCGATGCCGCTAAAGGTGTAGTGAGCATTACCAGTATTTTTGACCAGACCCTTTTCGAGAGCAAAATCCCCGTCAGGGTGAAAAGCAGGATTTGGCACCAACACCAGGTGCGCCAGGTTATCGAGCGAAAAGTTATCAAACAGTGTTTGCTGGAAAGCTAACAATGAGCGGAAGTCAAAGTCCGTCACCACATCGCCATTAATAACCACAAATGGCTTGTTTTCATCTCCTCCCGTTAGCAACGGCAGAGCACGAAAAATACCACCCCCGGTTTCAAGCCCCTTTTCCCCTTCCGGCGAATACGTAATTGTTGCGCCAAAACGTGAACCATCACCCAGGGCGGCCTCAATTTTTTCACCCAACCAGGCATGATTAATAACCAGCTCGGTAAAACCTGCCGACACCAAAGCTTCAATATGTCTTTCGATAAGCGGCTTACCGGCAACCGTTAATAACGGCTTGGGTATATCGTCTGTGAGCGGTCGCATGCGCTCACCTCTACCTGCTGCCAGAATCATCGCTTTCATGGAAAGTCAGCGTAAAGGGAAAAGACAAAAGAGGAAAGGGTCAATCTGCAATCTCGTCCAACAACGTATGTAAATCTTGCAGCTCAGGATAACGCATACAAACATCAGACATATAAGCCAGGGTCAGAGGAATATCCTTCAGATAACCAGATTTACCATCGCGTAAGTATAAGCGCGCAAAAATACCAGCGACTTTTATATGCCTCTGTAAACCCATCCAGTCAAACCAGCGCAGAAGGACATCATCTGTGTGATCTTCTGTTAATTCAAAGACACCCGCTTCGGCCGCGCGATGCAAATAATCCAAAGCCCATTGTTCTACCTGTTCACGCGGCCATTCGATATAGCAATCGCGCAACAGCGATACCAGATCGTAGGTGATCGGACCAACCACCGCATCCTGAAAATCCAGAATGCCCGGATTGTTTTCTGAGGTAACCATAAGATTGCGTGAGTGATAATCTCGATGCACAAACACTCGGGGCTGCGCCAGTGCTGATTCGGCCAGCAACTGGAAAATAGAGTCCAGTTGCTCTTGCTGCTGAACCGTTAATGATACATTAAGATGGCGTCGCAAATACCATTCACGAAACAAATCCATTTCCCGGTTCAGCAAAACGGGATCGTACACAGGCAGAAGATCACCCTTCACAGACACATCACGCTGCATTTTTAACAGGGCATCCAGCGCATCAGCATAAAGTGAACTGGCTGTTTGATCGTTTAACGCATCCAGATAGGGTTGGCTCCCAAGATCTGTAAGTAAGAGGAAACCCTGACTGAGGTCTGCCTCAATCACCCTGGGCACATTCACGCCAACATCAGCCAACAATCTGGATATGGTGATAAACGGCTCGGAATCTTCTTTATCAGGCGGGGCATCCATAACAATCAGGCTGTCACCGTAATCATTCGACATGGATGCAGGGCTATTGATGCGAAAGTAACGCCGAAAGCTGGCATCAGCAGATGCGGGCGCGATCTTGATCACTTCCTCATTCGTAATTCTTTTCAACCACTGGGTCAGTAATTCAAGTCGCTGGGGCATGCGCCCTCTCCATCATGTTTCAAAAAAACCAATCGAAACATGATGAGATGAGGGACGCAAGCGGGATCGTACTTTTGTTAAAACATTTTACTTAGAACTGTATTATTTAGAACAGTATTAGTTAGAACTGTGAGCTCAGACCCACACTCGCCAGATTTCTATCGTAGCTTTCTGCATCTATACTGGAGTCACTATTTGTGACCGTATAGGCCATTTCCAGCTGTAAATTCTTATCCAGTTTTTTGCTCAGACGTGCGGAAAGACGGGTTTGGGTATCATCACGACTTTCACTGACATTTCCCACGCGAATATAATCATCATTGTATGAACTGGTCCGGTAACGACCATCCAGACGTAAGGCCCATGAATTACTTAACGCCCACCAACCGGTAACACGTATTGTATGGCGAGTTGGCGAGTAACTCCTAAAGGTATAAGTTGTGCCAGCAGGATTTCTAAAGTCTTCACGATCATTCAGCTCTAACTGATAATAGACGCGATACCGATTTTTACCTGAACGAACCTGATTTCCCAGCCGGAGTTGCTGACGTACCCCTCCGAGGTAATCATAGACCGGGTCGGTGGCATCAATGCTGCTGACTTTATAACGCAACCGTAGCTGATTATTTTTTGACAGGGCTTTACGAGCTCTCACTTCAGCGCTCAACACACGTTGATATTGAGAGCCTCCCAGGAAAGTCTCATCCCAGAAACCACCAACACGCATTTTCCAGGACCCCAACCGATCATAATGCGCAGCACCCAGACCAAACTGAGTATAGTTATACGCTGTCTGTGTATTGTACTTCTGCAAATAGCCCTTCAGAAAAAGGCGAACCCCATCACTCACCCCTCCACTCAACCACTTTGCCCCAAAGGCAGACAAAACTATGGACGTGTCACTTTTGCTTGTTACGGCCGTCAAATCATCATTTAACAGTGTTACATTACTGTCAGATGTCAATGACGCTGACAACAAACCTTTCCATTTTTTAGTTCTTTTAGGCTCGTCGCTCAAACGCTTTAAAGCCTCCCGTGCCAGCACTTTAACTTCGTCACTCTTCCCCGTACGCAAGGTACGCTGAAACCACGCAATGGCCGCAACCCTGTCTTTTTGTTTATTGGCAACCAGGCCCAAATTGTAATAAGCCAGTTGCTTAAATTTGTCAATTTCAGACAGAAGGGTAAAAGCCTTTTTAGCTTTTTCATATGACCCAAGCTTGTAATGCGCCACGCCAAAATTATATTGAAGCGCGGCATTATTTATCCCGGCCTTCTTAGCTTTCTGAAATTTCTCCAGCGCATTACGATAATCGCCTGATTTAGCAGCTTTAACCCCCTGGTTAAAATAGTCCATTCCGGACTGAGCAAAAGCAAACGGGGAAGATATGAGCATGGCACTCAGAAATAAACCGGCAAAAACGGGCTTTAATTTTTTGTACGACATTAAGTATTCCTCTAAATACATGGAGGTAGAAAATGTTTTCATTATATGTGAAATGGGGACAAACAAGATTAAGTAAAGCTTAAAAAATAAAAAAATCCCTCCCCTGCAATCAAGGGAGGGACCTACTTCACCACCTACAATACCGCTATTTTATGTACCTGAAGTTGAGTCATTGTCAGAAGTACCTTCTTCATGGTCTTCTGTACCATCTTCATGATCTTCAACACCTTCTTCATGATCTTCTTCGTGATCATCCCGATCATCTTCATGATCTTCTCTATCATCATCACGCTCATCACCATCATGAGAATCATGCTCACCTTCATTTTCATGATGCTCGTCATTCTCAGGCAAGCCGAGCTCATGCTCTACTTCGTTGATATCATCATCGGTTTCTACTATCCGAATAGTGATATCCAGGTCATCCAGCTCATCGGCCCCAGCAGTACCCGTCATCAAAAACAGGGCAAAACTGGCCATTATCAGTGAGTTAATCATTTTCATTACTTCTACTCCTCTTCTATATATACAATCTAATTTACAAATCAATTCAACAGGTCATTCACAAAATCAAACAACTCGCATTTCAAACCCAACTCTGCCCGACAGTCCCGGAGCCACATCTGGCGCAACATCAGTAACACCAACTGACAGATTCACCCTGAGCGTTTTCACCTTACCCATATATTCGATATTTGCCACCAGTAGCCCACCCGTCACACTGGTTGCCATAATGGGTAAACGAAGCGTGTTATCACCTTTGGCCAGGTTGGTTTTCCAGACCAGCTTGCGCTGCCCCTCATAACCAACCAGAGCGACATTTTCAGGCATCTGCAGGGTAATGGTGGCGCCCTTTAAATCCTCAGATGAGAAAAATGCCAGTTTGATGTCACGTTGTTCATTCAGAGCAATGGAGAATTCGGGAATACGTTTGTCGGCACGTTTGTCGGCATTAGTTGCAACATTTGTAACCACCCCAACCCTTGCCATTTCACTGCTGCCACTGGTAACCGGCATTTGCTGTGGAGAGATAGCCACCACCCACAAGGCTAACCCTGCTACTGCCGCACTGCCAAAACCCACCATAAAACCACGACGGTGATGATGGCCAACGTTTTGCCCCGCAACCTCCGACTCCGCAGCAATGCGCAGAGCACGTATGGCGAAGCCTTCTGATGGCCCGTCAACCGGCATGGCCTTAAGGGATGCCAAAAAAATATTATGTGCATCCACTGCCCTGGCGCACTCCGAACAGGATGCCAGGTGTACCTCAGAATCAGCCGCCACTTCAGGACTCAAATCAGCCCTGCAGTATTCGTCAATATGGTTTTGGAAGTCTGTGCAATTCATCATTTTTTGCTCTCTTGCCCTATAACACGGCTAGCCACCGAAAAAGGTTCCCTTTTAATCAACTTCTGGTTTCAGGTGATCTGCACTGACACATGGAGGTTTTCAGAAAGCACTGATTTGGCACTTACTTAATAGAGACATAGAGAGAGAAAGGGGGGGGGTGAACAGGCGGCCCTAACGGTTACCAGCCAACATATCCCGCATTCTGGCCCGAGCCCGATGAATGCGGGATTTAAGCGTCCCCACAGGTGTATCCAGCATGGATTCCAACTCAACCAGCCGATACCCCTCAATATCATGCAAGGTCAGCAATACCCTGTGGTCTTCTGATAATCGATTAAATGCCGCCTGAATCTCGTTTATTCGTTGATCCTCAGCCAACACCATATCTGGCGTAAAATCGTCAGAAACTGTGGTTTCATAAAACGCCGTTTCGTCATCAATTAGTTCCAATGGAGAACGAGTTTTTTTCCGATAACCGTCCACAAACATGCGGTATAACGATGTTGTCATCCAGGGGCGTAATTTCTCCACCTTTTCCAGCTCGGCTCGTTTGGGATAAAGCTTGATGAGCAGATCCTGGACCAGATCCTCGGCATCTTCCTGGTTACCGCAAAAACGGAATGCCAACCGGTACAGGTAATTAATATGCGGGTGAACCAGCGTCTCAAATGTTGAAGCTGGCTCTTTACCTGGAAATGGGAGAATTTTCATAACAACACAATAATAACAATGAATGACTGCAGAATATCGAGGCTATTGGGCAATCGCACCAACGAACAGGCGAGTAAACCGGTCAAGAATGCCACAATCAAGACTAATACAACTACACGACAAACAGACCCATAAGGTTCCACTTATTCACAAACACCGTCTGAACGGTTGGCATCACACAAACTTGGCGCTACAGTAGAGACAACTCACAAGCCACGAGAAACACGGCCATGTTTGACCATAAAGACACATTAGAAGAACTCAATAAAAACCTTCCGCTGGGCGAAAAGCTCAAAAGCGTGCATGGCACCATTCAAAAACAATTCAGTTTTGTCGACAGAATTGCGGTCGCCATTTACGACCACAAAACTGACATGCTGAAAACCTATGTGCACAGCAGCGGCGACCAGAAACCGCTAAATCATTACCAGTCACCACTGGCTGATTCGTCCTCACTGTCAGAGATCGTTAAACAGCGCAAACCGCGTGTGGTAAATGACCTTTCTATTTTTTCTCAAGGCACACTAGAGCACACCAAAAAAATAAAGAAACAGGGTTATGCATCCAGTTACACCATGCCCATGTTTGTTAACGATATATTTTTTGGTTTTGTATTTTTCAACTCCAACCAGAAAGATGCCTTTATTGATGATGTGCTGCACTATTTTGATCTAATTGGTCACCTTATCTCGCTACTCATCATCAATGAGCAAACCTCGGTGCGCACCATGCTAGCCACTGTTAAAACTGCGCACAATATGACGCATGAGCGTGACAATGAAACAGGCGCACACATTGACCGCATGTCGCGTTATTCTCGTCTAATCGCTGTGCATATTGCAGATAAACATGACCTGGATGATGAATACATCGAAAATGTATTTCTATTTTCCCCTCTGCATGATTTAGGGAAAATCGCTATTGCCGACGATATCCTGAAAAAACCCGGCAAACTCTCTGAGTCAGAATCAACGATTATGAAAACCCATGCTCATAAGGGGAGGGAAATAATTGACAGCATGATAGAAAACCATGGCCTGGATAGTTTTGAAAACATCAACATCCTGCGCAATATTGCCGAATACCATCATGAGGCCGTCAATGGTACCGGTTATCCAAATGGAATATCTGGCGATGCAATCCCACTAGAAGCACGCATTGTTGCCGTTGCCGATGTGTTTGACGCGCTCACCAGCAAACGTCCTTACAAAGAAGCCTGGAGCAACCATGATTCCTACGCCATGCTGCAACGTCTGGCAGGCGGCCAACTCGATAGAGAATGCGTTGACGCCCTTATCGCCAACAAAGAACAGGTGGAAGTCATCCAGAAAGAATTTTCAGAAGACAGATTCGGTTAATCGTTGCTAGTAACCAACAACAACAAATTACCACCTTCCAAAAATTGCACGCACCTTCTTCACTCAAAGACCGTCCCGTACTCATTACTGGCTGCTCCAGCGGTATCGGATACTGTGTCGCCCACGGTTTACACCAACGTGGATATAAC
>JAUWLO010000106.1 GCA_030613605.1 Gammaproteobacteria bacterium
TGAATGGCCTGGATGATATCGGCCTTACCTTGCAACACGTGGATGATATTAAAGCTTATGAAAAGCGACGTAGTGCAGAGGCGCCCTGGTTGTTTTAAAGCCATATCCATAGTTTTCGCCGTCACTCCGGCGGATGCCGGAGTCCAGAGGGCTTGATGACTGCTGGATTCTGGCCTGCGCCAGAATGACGAGCTAAGTATTTTTTTTGAGTGTTTAATGAGAGATTTAATATGACTAAAAAAATTGCAGTATTACCTGGTGATGGTATCGGCCCCGAGATCATTGCCGAGGCAGTGAAAGTTTTGGAGAGTCTACGAGCTGGCGGACTTGATATCGAAATGAACGAGGCGCCTGTCGGCGGTGCAGGTTATGAAGCCAGTGGTAAACCGTTGCCAGATGACACGTTGGCACTTGCGAAGGAATCTGATGCGATTCTGTTAGGTGCCGTGGGTGGTCACCAATGGGAGTCACTGGACATCAGTGTGCGCCCGGAAAAAGGCCTGCTGGGTTTGCGTGCTGAGCTGGAGTTGTTTTCCAACCTGCGTCCCGCGATTCTCTATAAACAGTTAGCGGATGCTTCCACGCTTAAGCCTGAAGTGGTTGCCGGTCTGGATATTATGATCGTACGCGAGCTCACCGGCGGTATTTATTTTGGTCAGCCCCGAGGTGTGCGTACCCTCGATAATGGCGAGAAGCAGGGTTTTAATACCCTGGTGTACGCCGAATCCGAGATTGAGCGCATTGGTCATTCGGCCTTTAAAATTGCGATGAAGCGCGGTAAAAAATTGTGTTCTGTGGATAAGGCCAACGTGCTGGAATGCACGGAGCTGTGGCGCGAAGTGATGATTCGTGTATCGAAAGATTACCCCGAAGTGGAGTTGTCACACATGTATGTGGACAACGCGGCCATGCAGTTGGTGCGTGCACCCAAACAGTTTGATGTAATGGTGACCACCAATATGTTCGGCGATATTCTCTCCGATTGTGCTGCGATGCTAACCGGTTCCATCGGTATGTTGCCGTCGGCTTCACTGGATGCCAACGGCAAGGGCATGTACGAACCTATTCATGGGTCAGCGCCGGATATCGCAGGGCAAAACGTGGCGAATCCACTGGCGACAATTTTATCGGTAGCGATGATGTTGCGTTACTCGTTGAATGAGACCGAGCTGGCTAATCGAATTGAAAGCGCCGTTGAAAAAGTTCTGGATCAGGGTTTGCGTACCGCAGATATCTTAAGTGACAGTACGAGTGATGGCATGCAAAAAGTCAGCACTTCGGAAATGGGTGATGCTGTTGTTGCAGCTTTAACATAGTTGCCGCACTCGCAAGTTAAAACGATCGTTATTCTGAATAATGATTGCATAAAAAGAATGGAATTGGAGATAACAAAATGAAAAGGGTAGGACTGGTAGGTTGGCGCGGTATGGTGGGATCGGTGCTCATGCAACGCATGCGCGATGAAAAAGATTTTGATCTGATCGAGCCAGTATTTTTTACCACTTCACAAACCGGACAGGCCGGGCCCGATGTAGGCAAAGATGTGCCAGCATTGAAAGATGCGAAATCTATTGATGAGCTGAAGGTCATGGATGTCATCATTACCTGTCAGGGTGGTGGCTATACCGAAGAAATCTATCCGCTGTTACGTAAGGCTGGATGGGATGGTTACTGGATTGATGCAGCGTCAACTTTACGCATGGAAGACGAGGCCATCATCGTACTTGATCCGGTGAATCTAAATGTCATCAAAGACGGTCTGGCTAACGGCACCAAAACCTTTGTTGGTGGTAATTGCACGGTGAGCTTGATGCTCATGGCCATCGGTGGTCTGTTTGAAAACGATCTGGTGGAATGGATTTCACCGATGACGTATCAGGCAGCTTCCGGTGCGGGCGCGAAAAATATGCGTGAGCTGATTCGGCAAATGGGTGCCATTAATGATTCAGTCAAAGATCTTAATGATGATCCTGCTGCGGCGATTCTCGACATTGATAAAAAGCTGACGGAGTTTTTACGTTCTGACGATTATCCCAAAGACAACTGGGGTGTGCCGCTGGCCGGTAGTTTAATCCCGTGGCTCGATTCGCAGTTGGACAGTGGCCAGACCCGTGAAGAATGGAAAGCGGAAGTGGAGACCAATAAAATTCTTGGTCGTACTGTAGATAACGTTGTACCTATCGATGGCATTTGCGTGCGCATCGGCGCCATGCGTTGTCACAGTCAGGCAATGACCATCAAACTCAAAAAAGATGTGCCGCTGGATGAAATTCACAGCATGCTGGCGCAGGCTAACGATTGGGTGAAGGTAGTGCCGAATAATCGTGACATTAGCATGACGGATCTTACTCCGGCAGCGGTGACGGGTACGTTGACTGTGCCGGTGGGCCGATTGCGGAAACTCACCATGGGGCCGGAATATTTGTCAGCGTTTACCGTGGGTGATCAGTTGCTGTGGGGTGCGGCAGAACCGCTGCGCCGCATGTTGCGCCTTTTGCTGGAGGTGTGACTGCCAGAAAATGGGAGAAATCAGACAAGCTGAGAAGTTGGTTAAAAAACATCCCGTTGGTGATGACATTCAATCAAAAACGAGCAAAAACCTGTAAATAGCTGAAATATTGGTAAAAGATGTCATGTAAGCTATAGTTGCTTCTGATTCTTTGCTCTAATTGCCTAATATTACTAAATTATTTCTGTCTGGTGCCGATGCTGTAGTTGGATTTCTCTGGTAAATGATGTTTACGGTGAGAAGTCTTGAGGAATCAGCGAATAGCTTGAAAAACAACAAACGGGAGTGAAGTATGGGTAAGAGATTGGCACCGGCTATAGCGGCCCTGGTTTTATTGGTACCCGTAGCGGCTCATGCGCTGGGACTGGGTAACATGACCATGAACTCGGCGCTAAACCAACCTCTGGATGCTGAAATTGAACTGCTCTCAGTGCAAAGCGGTGATTTGAGTAATTTATCCATACGGCTCGGTACAGATGAAGATTTTGACCGTGTCGGAGTTGTTCGGGAGTTTTTCTACACCGATTTCAAGTTTTCTATCGTCAAAAAGCCAAATGGCACTCCTTACGTACGATTAACTACCACTAAACCGATTGTAGAGCCCTTCCTGGATTTTGTTGTCGAAGCCCGTTGGGCTCGTGGCCGCATACTGCGTGAATTTACCGTATTAGTTGATCCACCTGCGTTATCTGCAGAAGCACCAGCCCCCATTCAACAGGCAGTCACTGCACCAGCGTCACAGGTCAGTCGTCAGGCTCCTGTTCAGCCTTCAGTAGCACCCGCTCCAATGCAACCAGCTCCTATTCGTGAACGTGCTGTATTAAAGCCAGTAATGAACCTTGATGGCGAAATGAGCTATGGACCGATCAAGTACAAAGATACCTTATTCGAAATTGCCAACAAGATGCGTCCTGGCAATGTTACGACCAACCAGATGATGTTGGCTCTTGCGCGTAACAATCCAAAGGCTTTTTACAACGGCAATATCAACCAGATGAAGGCTGGTTTTGTTTTACGTATTGATGACCAGGAAACATTAACCTCAATTTCTGAGGCTGATGCTTCGGTAGAGGTAAGCCGTCAACATGTTGAATGGATTGCTCGCAAGAGCGGCAAAATTGTTCGTCAGACCAGCGAGGCCCCAGCCGGTGGAAAGGTAAGCCGCGGAGAAAAATCCAGTAGCAAATCTTCAGCTGCTGAACAGGCGCGCCTCAAACTGGTAGCACCGGGTAGTGAAGGTGTAGGCAGCGGTGTTGGCGATGAGCAACTGGGTCGTATGCGTGAGGACCTGTTGCTCGCAGCCGAGGCCCTGGATGCGAACAAACAGGAAACTGACGAGTTGAAAGCTCGTATGGCCGAAATGGAAGAGCAGCTTGAGTCCATGCAGCGTCTCATTATGCTCAAAGACGATGAGATGATGGCCATCCAGAAACAATTTGGAAAAGAACAGGCTGCGGAACAGGCAGAAGCAACGCCTGAGGCTGCGCTTGACGCTGCCCCTGACGAAACGATGTCAGATGCAACAATGGATGAAGGAACAGAAGGTATGCCTGCCGAAGCTGAAGCAGCGGCAGAAAAACCGGCCGAGACGGCACCGAAGCCTGTGCCTGCCACACCTGCGCCAGAACCTGTTTCAGAACCAGGCCTGGTGGATGATTTAATGGGCTTAGTGGATGACCCCATGGTGATGTACGGGGGCATTGGTTTGTTGGTATTGATTGTCGGGTTTGTCGTTTACCGAAAACGCAAAACGTCGGATGGTTTTGAAGAAAGCATATTTAACGCTGGTGGTGACGTTGGTGCTACCGCTGAAAGCATGGAAGACAGCAATGAAAGTTCCATGGTCAGCGATTTTGCGATGAGTGAAATGAGTGGCATGAGTGGAATTTCAGCCGATGCTGCGGATGTTGATCCTGTATCGGAAGCTGATGTGTATCTTGCTTATGGCCGCCATCAACAAGCGGAAGAAATTTTGAACGAAGCACTGGCGAGTGACCCCAATCGTCATGATGTTAAATTGAAATTACTGGAAGTATTTTTTGCTGCCAAAAATAGCAGTGGTTTTGAGAAGGGTGCGCAGGAGCTTCATGATGCTCTTGGCGATGATTCGGATCCACTATGGGCCAAGGCCGTCACTATGGGTCAACAGCTGTGCCCCGACAATAGTTTGTTTGGCGGCTCACCAGATACGGCATCTCAGGAAAGTTTAGCCGCTGAAAGTCCTGTTGATGATATAGCTGAAGCCAGCGAAGACGATCTGCTGGACTTTGATTTTGACATTGACTCCGACGCTGGTGGGGATGAAGGCATTGATGATGTATTTGCAGAACTCGAAGCCGCAACAGCAGGAACTGAAGTAGCTGATGCAGTGCCTGAAAGTAGTGATTTAGATGCGGGTCTGGATTTAGATACACCCATAACCCCCGATGAAACTGTAGAGCCTGCTGATGAAGTAGAAAAAAGCAACGACGATAATAGCCTGGATTTCGATGTATCGGATCTTGATTTCAATCTGGATGCTGATAGTTCAGGTGATACTCCGGCAGAAACTTCTGAAGCAGCGGTTGCGGAAGATGATAATAGTCTGGACTTTGATATGGGTACAAGTGAGCCTGTTGCTGCAGATACAGGTGATGAGTTAGGTGGCTTGACCGATGACGTGTTTGGTGAAGTTGATGAAGTCGGTACCAAGCTGGATCTTGCCAAGGCCTATGTTGATATGGGTGACAGTGATGGCGCGCGTAGCATTCTGGATGAAGTGCTGGAAGAGGGTGATGATGCCCAGAAAGCACAGGCAAAAGAGTTGCTGGGAGCGTTAGGTTAAGTTCCAGGCGTTTTTCGCCTTAAACGCATTAGTTTCATCTATTAGTTTTAAATACACGGCGTAACCTTTTCAGGTTGCGCCGTTTTTTTTTAGCCAAGGATGGCTTTATGCCGTGGAGCACAGGGATGTGCGAGAACGGCGCTTGGCCATGGGCAGATAATTGCTCGGTCCCCGTTCCTGACTCGACCCTACCGATTCCATCCGTGGAATCGTCCTACATTATCTGCATTCTCCACATCCATGTGGGTCATGGCCGAGAGCGGCTTTGGTCACGCCTACATGGGCAAGGATTGTTTCGGGCAATCCTTTTGCATTTCTGCCATCCCTGGCGGTCATGCTGGAAGCGACAGGTGTGAGCCGGCGGCATTCCAAGGTACACTTCTTCTTTTAAGGTTCTCTGGTTCCCAAACTATAATGCATCCTGTTATTAAAATTGTGAGCTTCCTGGTATTTGGTGCTGCTGTATCAATAGGCAATGGCCATGTATTGCTTGCCGGTGTTTCATTACTGTTACCTTTGTATTTGTTCGGGAAAAGAATTCATTTTCATGCGTCATTAGTTATGCTCAAGCGATTGAAATGGCTGTTTGTTTCCATACTTGTCGTATATTTGTTTTTTACACCTGGGCAGTTGTTATGGCCTGGTGTGGATTGGAGTCCTACGTTTGAAGGATTATCACAAGGGCTGTTGCGCGTTGCCGTGCTGGTATTGTTGGTGGCGGCTGTTAATTTTTTGATTTCGAGTACCGAGCAGGATGATTTTTTATCCGCTATTTTGTGGTGCTTGCGGCCGCTGTCTTTAATTGGGTTACCGCATGAGCGATTAGCAGTGCGAATCACTCTTACAATTGATGAGGTGAGCCAGATTCGCAAAAAACATCTTTATGATGGAAGCGCTGAATCGACACACAATAAACCTGCAGACGTTGGAGTTGAGACAATATCCGGTGCTGTAACCAACGCTAAGCATCCGGAACCTAAATTGCTAGCCATTGCCGGAACTGCAAATCGTTTGTTTCGGTCTGTTATTACAACTGCGGAAACCACACCCGTTCGTGAAATTTCTTTACCGGAGGAATCTACTCCTCCTGTGCATCAGTGGTTAATGCCCGCACTTCTGGTTGCGCTGTTTTCTGTAGTAAAAGTAATTGATCTCAATAATTATTTATAATATTTAATCATAAGACGTACAGGTAATTTTATTGTTATGCGCATTGCATTGGGAGTGGAATACGATGGGCATAAGTTTTGTGGCTGGCAGTCACAGAAACAAGATTTGCCAACGGTCCAGGAATCACTTGAAGCTGGACTTTCAATGGTTGCAAATTCACCGATCAAAGTGATTTGTGCAGGTCGTACGGATGCAGGTGTGCATGCCTGTGGTCAGGTTGTGCATTTCGATACCGATGTCGAACGCAGTGAACGATCATGGCTTGCAGGTGCCAATGCTAATATTGCACCATCAATTTCTGTTATTTGGGCCAAACCGGTTAGTGACGAATTTCATGCACGGTTTTCGGCATTGCGCCGACGTTATCGTTATGTCATTGCCAATCGTTCTGTGCGTCCTACTTTCGCGGCGGGTCGGGTGTCCTGGGATCATCGTCCATTAGATGAATGTCGTATGCAACAGGCGGCCAACCATCTGCTGGGTGAACACGATTTTAATTCTTATCGCACGGCAGCCTGTCAGGCCCATAGTCCGGTGCGGACAATTCACCGGCTTGAAGTAACCC
>JAUWLO010000014.1 GCA_030613605.1 Gammaproteobacteria bacterium
ACTGGCGAGTATTTTCCAGCCCCAGAAAGTTATACCTAAACCGGCAAGTAAGACGGTTCCTAATATGACTGAGTAGAGGTTCAATGGCTTTCTCTAGTTGGCGCGTGTCTGAATGGTTTATTCATCTAACAGATTAGTGATGGTTTCTTTCAGGCAGGTCTGTATTTCTTTGTTTAATGGTTGGTCATTATTGTCTGTGACAAAGAAAATATCTTCCGCCCGCTCACCAAATGTGGCAATTTTAGCATTTTGCAATAGTACTTTGCATTCTATTAGTCCTGTTGATATTCGCGCCAATAACCCTGGCCTGTCGCCAGTAATCACTTCCATTTCAGTACGGTTATTGTTTGCATCCTCTCGAAAAATAATTTTAGTTTTTATCGGGAAGTGTTTTAGCTGTCGAGTTAGATTTTGGCTCAGGCTTGATGGTTCTTCAGGATTGGTTAATCGTTTTTTAAGTGTATTAGTGATCTCATCTTGTTGTCCTGGCTCGGTGATAGTTTTCCCATCACGATCGAGCACAAGAAAAGTATCAAGTGCATAACCATCATTTGTCGTGATAATCCTTGCGTCGATAATATCTAGCCCGAGTTTTTCCAGTGTTGCGGTGATAATAGCGAATAAATAATCAACATCTTTCATATAAACAAATATTTCTGTGCCGCCTCTATGGGTTTCACCCCTGAGAAGAATAAGTGGTTCATTCTTATCACTGTGATGAATGATTGCCTGCGTATGCCACGCAACTTCGTCTGCTGAATATCGTAAAAAATAATCATTACCCAGTCGATTCCATTGATGTTTTGTTTTTTGTGAATCCAGGTTGCTGTCTTTGAGGATATTGACAGCTTTTTTTTGTGTATTTGATACAAGTTCTTCCTGGTCGATGGGGTTATTCAGTCCATATCTAAGTGCGCGTTTTGTTGTATGATAAAGTTCTGCTAGCAGAGAATCTTTCCACGAGTTCCACAGGCTTGGGCTGGTGGCGCGGATATCGGCTACGGTTAATAAGTAAATAAAGCTCAGGCGCTCCTGATTGCCGACCAGTTTTGCGAAGTCAGCAATCACTTCAGGGTCGCTAATATCTTTTCGTTGGGCAGTGGTGGACATAATCAGGTGGTTTTCTACCAGCCACTTTACGATATCAGTATCATGTTCATTTATGTCATGCTCACGACAAAATTCGACTGCATCCACTGCGCCTAAGGTGGAATGATTTCCGCCGCGACCTTTTCCGATGTCATGAAAAAAGCCAGCTATGGTTAATATTTCCTGTTTCTTTATGGTTTTAATGATACGGCTACATAATGGGAATTCATCAGAAAATTCGGGAACCGTGAAGCGACGCAGATTCCGCACAACAAACATGGTGTGTTCGTCCACAGTGTAGACGTGAAATAAATCATGCTGCATTTGGCCAACAATGTTTTCAAAAACGGGCAGGTAGGCTGCAAGCACCCCATACCGGTTCATTCGCCTCAATTCGTGAGTAAGCCCGGTTCCCTGTCGAAATAGATCGATAAATAATTCATGACAATATGGATCATGCCGAAATTTATCATCGATCAAATGGCGGCCATTGCGAATCAGGCGAATGGTGTTTGCGCTTATTCCACGCAGCTCTGGATTCCTGGCCATGACGACAAAGACTTCCAGTAGGGCTGATGGGGTTTGTGTAAAAATGTCTTTATGTTTTGCTTCCAGGATTCCGTGGCGAGACTGAAAACGTTCATTTATGTTATTGGGTTCAATATTATCATTTGCATAGAGTATTTTTTCTTCAAATATTGATAAAAGCATTTCATTGAGACGAGACAGTTCCATGACTGTTCGGTAGTAGTCTTTCATGAATTGTTCTACGGCGAGTTTGTGTTCCTGGTCCTGGTAACCAAATTGTGTGGCTATGGCGCGCTGGTGATCAAATAACAAACGGTCTTCACGCCGATTAGTGAGGATGTGTAATGCGAAACGAACTTTCCAGAGAAAATTTTGTGCTTCAATAAGTTCTTTGTACTCATTTTCGGTAAGAAAGTCATGGCCAACCAACTCGTGCAAGGTTTCTGCGCCAAAATGTCGTTTTGCCACCCAGCCAATGACCTGAAGGTCACGCAGACCCCCTGGGTTTTCTTTTATATTAGGTTCCAGGTTGTAGGCAGTATCATTAAAACGTTTATGTCGTGCGACTTGTTCTTCGCGTTTGGCGCGAAAAAAATCGAGACCAGGCCAAACATGTTCTGGGCTCACAGCCTCTTTCATTTTATTAAAAAGAGTTTCGGGGCCAGTGAGCTGGCGTGCCTCCATCAGGTTGGTGGCGATGGTGATGTCTGCTTCAGCCTGTTCTGTGCAATCATCTAGGGTGCGAACACTATGGCCGACTTCCAATCCCATATCCCATAGGAATAGTAAAAATTGCTCAATGTTTTCTGCGTGACGTTGCGTGTCTTTATCGGTATTGGTAAGAATAAGTAGATCAATATCAGAAGCAGGGTGTAATTCGCCACGGCCGTATCCTCCGACAGCGATCAGCGCGATATCGGATTCGTTGTTATTAAAAAGACGACACCAGGCGCGGACCAATAGTTGATCCATCATTGCTGCTCTTTCTGCGACGAGGATCTCTACGGCTATTCCATGTTCAAACCGGGTTTTGATGGCTTCACTGGCAGATTTTAGTTGTGCACGAAAAACCGATAAGGGGGTATCGCTATCGGCAACGTTACAATCAAAGTCCTGCCAGTTGATGCTGGGCTCACTCGCTTGGGGCATTAAAAAATCCTGGATTGAATTAGATTATATGTTTCGGGAAGACAATGGTTGTCTTGTGGAAACTGCTATAACTCATCGCCTGGCAGTTTGGTCAATACTTCGTGTCCATCGTCAGTAACAAGAATGGTGTGTTCCCATTGGGCAGAAAGACTGCGATCTTTGGTCACTACCGTCCAGCGATCTTTAAGCAGTTTAACCTGACGCTTGCCCGCGTTAATCATGGGCTCAATTGTGAAGATCATGCCAGGCTCTAAAATAATGCCAGTGCCAGCTTCACCGTAATGCAGTACCTGGGGTTCTTCGTGGAAGGTGGTGCCGATGCCATGGCCACAGTATTCCCGCACTACCGAACAGTTTTTGGCTTCGGCGTATTTCTGGATGGCATGACCAATATCACCTAGGTGGAGCCCGGGTTTGACCATTTCGATGCCAATTTTCATGCATTCATGGCTGATATCGCAAACTCGCCTGGCGAGGACAGAAGGTTCGCCAACAAAAAACATTTTACTGGTGTCACCGTGATAGCCATCTTTGATAACGGTGACATCGATATTGATGATATCGCCTTTTTTGAGCTTTTTATCGCTGGGTATGCCATGGCAAACCTGGTGATTCACCGAGGTACAAATGGACCTGGGAAATCCATGGTAATTGAGTGGCGCCGGGATGGCCTGCTGGACGTTGACGGTGTAGGCGTGACAGATGTCGTTAAGCTCATCAGTGGTGACGCCGGGCTTAATGTAGGGCGCGATCATTTTGAGTTGCTCAGCGGCCAGGTGGCCCGCGACCCGCATTTTCTCAATATCTTCAGCTGTTTTGATGATTATGCTCATTATTGGTTTTTGACTCTGTTTTGTCTGATATTCAATTTAATATTGCTGCCGGAGCCTGAAATCCGCCACAGGGCAATTTTGGCTCAATCCAGGCCTGTTTTACGTCAAAATCGGCGCTTCTGATTGTTGTAAATGGCTGCGTATGGTATAAAGCCCGCGCTACTAACGCAACAAGCAGTGCAACGAGAAATCGTCTGCGTAATAGCATTAACCGGGGCAATGGTTTAGTGCCATTTGACCCCATAATCCGCACACGTATCGGCACATATATCTGGGTGCCCTGGCCTGGTCCAAAGCGACTAATCCGGGGTTGATGTATGGGATACGTGGAGGTCTAACCCATAAATAGGAGTTTATTATGCCTCAAGTGACCATGCGTCAAATGTTGGAGGCGGGCGTTCATTTTGGACACCAGGCCCGTTTCTGGAACCCCAAGATGGCTCCGTACATCTTCGGCGAACGAAACAAAATCCATATTATTAATCTGGAAACAACCCTTCCGATGTATACCGATGCTACCAATTTCCTGGGGAAATTAGCATCTGGCAAGGGCAAAGTTCTTTTTGTTGGCACCAAGCGTGCTGCGAGAGATAGTGTTAAAGAGCATGCCGAACGCGTTGGTATGCCTTATGTGAATCACCGCTGGTTAGGTGGCATGCTGACCAACTTCCAGACTGTTAAACGGTCCATCAAGCGCCTGAAAGAACTGGAAGCTATGGCGGAAGACGGTAGTTTTACCAAATTGAATAAAAAAGAAGGGCTGATGCTGACGCGTGAGCAGGAAAAACTGGAACGTAGCCTGGGTGGAATCAAGGATATGAACGGTTTACCTGATGCTGTATTTATTATCGATGTGGGTCACGAGAAAATCGCAGTTGCCGAGGCTCGGAAATTAAACATACCTATCATTGGTATCGTCGATACCAATACCAACCCCGACGGAATTGATTATGTTATTCCAGGTAATGACGATGCAATGCGCGCTATTCAGTTATATGTGCGTGGCGCAGCAGACTCCATCGTAGAAAGTCGCGCCGCGGCCTTACAATCAACAGAAGCCAAGGCCGATGCTTTTGTTGAGGTTGATGAAAACAGCGATGAAGAAACCGATGCTAAAAAGGCTGTAGTTAAGAAAGCTACAATTAAAAAAGCCACAGTGAAAAAGGCAACAGTTAAAAAAGCTGCTACTAAAAAGGCAAAAGATGATGCGTCTGACAAAGAAGAAACGGTCGTAGAAAAACCTGCTGCCGAGGAAGCTTCTGCTGAAACAGAAAAGGCAGCCGAGTAAATCTGACCTATAGCCCAGATTGTAGATTCGTCTGCAGTCTGGGCTACAAAAAATTTTGAGGAATAAAGTAATGGCTATAACAGCTGGATTGGTGAAAGAGCTGCGTGAGCGCACGGGCGCAGGCATGATGGAATGCAAAAAAGCATTAGTAGAAACAGATGGTGATATAGAAGCAGCGATCGATCTTATGCGTAAAAGTGGTGCGGCAAAGGCAGATAAAAAATCAGGCCGAACGGCGGCGGAAGGTTTGATCGTGTTTAAAAGCAGTGATGACTGCAAAAATACAGTGATGGTAGAAATAAACTGTGAAACTGATTTTGTCACTAAGAGCGATGATTTCCTCAATTTTTCATCTGCTGTAGTGAAGGCTGCGCTGGATCAAAAGCCTGCTGATTTAGATGCTTTGTTAGCAACATCACTTGATGGTGGTGAAAATATTGCTGATGCCACTAAAACGTTGATTGCTAAATTGGGCGAGAATATGAACGTACGCCGATTTGTAAGCAGAACCACAGATGGCGTGTTAGGTAATTATCTGCATGGTGGTCGTATTGGTGTATTGGTGGAACTTAAAGGCGGTGACGAAGCATTGGCAAAAGACATTGCCCTGCATGTGGCTGCCAGGAACCCTAATTGTGTGAGCGAAGATGAAGTTCCTGCTGAATTGATCGCAAGGGAAAAAGAAATATTTTCAGCCCAGGCAGCAGAAAGTGGTAAACCACCAGAGATTGTTGAAAAAATGGTTGGTGGTCGAATTAAAAAATTCCTGAAAGAAATCACTTTGTTGAACCAGCCTTTTGTTAAAAACCCGGATCAAACTGTTGGGCAATTAGTCGAGGCTGCCGGAGCAACAGTGGTTGGATTTGATCGCCTTGAAGTTGGCGAAGGCATTGAAAAGAAAGTTGAGAATTTTGCCGAAGAAGTTATGGCGCAAGCACAGGGTAGTTAGTAACTGATATCTCATTAGTAATTAAACCAGCACAAAGGCATGAAATGACAGGTGATGCTTCAAAGGCGGTATACAAACGAATCCTGCTGAAGATTAGCGGGGAAGCTTTGATGGGAGACACCGACTTCGGTATCGATCCTGCCGTTATGAATCGTACATCGCTGGAAATAAAAGAGTTGGTAGATGCTGGTGTTGAAGTGGCTCTGGTAATTGGCGGCGGTAATATTTTCCGCGGCATTAGTCTTGCTGCGGAAGGCATGAATCGCACAACGGGCGATTACATGGGTATGCTGGCAACTGTTATCAATGCGTTATCTATGCAGGATGCGTTGGAACGTAACAATGTGGATGTCAGAGTGCTTTCCGCAATTCCAATCGATCCTGTTTGTGAGCCATATATTCAGCGCCGTGCAGTCAGGCATCTGGAAAAGGGTCGCGTGGTTATTTTTGCTGCCGGAACGGGTAGCCCGTTTTTTACTACCGATTCAGCCGCCAGTTTGCGTGGCATTGAAATTGATGCAGATCTCGTGCTTAAAGCTACCAAGGTCGATGGTGTGTATTCCTCTGACCCAATGGTCGACAAGGATGCTGTTCGTTACACAGAGCTTGGTTATGATGAAGTGTTGAGCAAAAAACTTGGCGTTATGGATGCCACAGCAATTGCATTGTGTCGAGATCAATCAATGCCGGTGCGCGTTTTCAATATGAATAAAAAAGGCGCATTGATGAGAATAATTCAGGGAGAAGATGAAGGCACTCTCGTTAAATAAAGCCTGATAGTGCGAACGGTTGTTCTGCAAGTGGCTGTATAAACTTGTTGCTTGTTTTGAGTTACGAACATAATAAAAATACGGAATGGAATAACCATGATTGACGACATTAAAAAAGATGCTGATATTCGCATGGGTAAAAGTATTGAGTCCTTGAAAGGCGACTTGACCAAGCTCCGTACTGGAAGAGCCCACACAAGTTTACTGGATCATATTACCGTTGATTATTATGGAACTGAAACGCCATTAAATCAGGTTGCAACGGTTGCGGTTGCCGATGCCCGCATGCTTACTGTCACCCCCTGGGAAAAACCGATGGTTCAGGCGGTTGAAAAAGCGATTATGACGTCTAACCTGGGTTTGAACCCTGCGACATCAGGCACCGTTATTCGTGTTCCTTTGCCTCCTCTCACTGAAGAACGTCGTAAAGATATGATTAAGCTGGTTCGTAAAGAAGGTGAGGGCGCGAAAGTAGCTATTCGTAATATTCGCCGTGATGCCAATAGCGATATAAAGGAACTATTAAAAGAAAAAGAAATATCCGAGGATGATGAGCGTCAAGGTGAGGAAGCCGTCCAGAAATTAACGGACAAGCATGTGAAAGAAGTCGACACAATTCTGGAGGCAAAAGAAAAAGACCTCATGGAAATATAAGGTGATACAGAATTGTTTGTCACTAGCTCATCTCCTGTTTCTTTCACTAAAGAAAATCATCCGAAGACTTTCTGATCCTGTTTCAGGAAAATTCCGCGTGTATTCAGTTATTTTGTATTCACAATTATCAATTATTGGTTTGAGCATTCAAGCAAAGGGTGTTTCTCATGGCCGATGATAATGTTGATATATTGGCAACCAATATTACCATCCCTCGTCATATCGCCATCATTATGGATGGTAATGGTCGTTGGGCAGAAAAACGTAATAAGGCCCGGGTTATGGGGCATCGTGCCGGTGTTGAGGCAGTACGTGGTGTAGTCGAATCTTGTGCAAAACAGGGCGTTGAGGTTTTGACGTTGTTTGCGTTCAGTAGTGAAAACTGGAGACGACCAAAGAAAGAAGTAGGCTTGTTGATGGAGTTGTTTATGACAGCTTTAGGTCATGAAGTTAGGCGAATGCATAAAAATAATGTGCGGCTTCGAATTATTGGCGATAAAGAAAGGTTTTCATCGGCATTACAAGGGCGCATAAAAAAAGCAGAGGAATTAACAAAAGACAATAGTGGTCTTACAGTGGTTGTTGCAGCGAACTACGGTGGTCGATGGGATGTTACCCAGGCTGCTAAAGACCTGGCTGGGCTTGTGAGGGATGGTGAGTTATCTGTGGAAGATATTACTCCAGAGCGGATGGCCAGTTATGTATCGCTGAGTGATTTGCCAGAGCCTGATTTGTTCATACGAACGGGCGGGGAAAAACGCATAAGTAATTTTCTACTATGGCAGTTAGCGTATACCGAATTATATTTTACCGATACTTTATGGCCTGATTTTAAAGATGACTCATTAACAGAAGCGATAACGTCATTTTCATTACGTCAGCGTCGATTTGGTCAGACAGGGAAGCAGGTGGAAGAGGCTAAGGCAGATGCTTAAGCAGCGTTTATTAACGGCCGCAATTCTGATTCCCTTTGTAATATCTGGGATTTTGGCATTATCAACGCCATATTTTGCCCTTATGTTTGCGGTATTTATTTTGCTGGCTAGCTGGGAGTGGGGTGGCGTGATGAAATTATCCGGCTCCAGCAAACGCGGAACTTATGCCGTTATCGTGGGATTGTCGATGGCCATTATCTGGTTGTTTGTCAGTAGAGAATCTGGAGACTGGCTGGCTTTACCTGTTGTTAGTCTCTTCTGGTGGTTGTTGGCCCTGGTATGGGTGCTGACATACCCAAAATCAACATCTCGTTGGTCATCATCCTGGCTGTTGTTCCTTATTGGTTTTCTAGTTCTGGTTCCAGCCTGGTCAGCATTAGTGATGCTGCACGAACATAGTGAACATGGCCCCTATCTGGTCCTGTATTTGTTGGCCCTGATCTCTATTGCAGATACCAGCGCCTATTTTGGTGGGCGGCAGTGGGGGAAACACAAATTGGCGCCTGATGTCAGCCCTGGTAAAACGTGGGAAGGGGTTGTGAGCGCGCTAGTAGTAAGCACCATTTTTGCGTTGGTTGCAGCCAACCTTTTTGCTTTCCCGGGGAACCAGTGGCTGGCTTTTGCTGTCTTGTCTCTGGTGACAGTGTGTTTTTCTATTTTGGGTGATCTAACTGAAAGTATGTTTAAGCGTCACGCCGGATTAAAAGATAGCGGAACAATCTTGCCGGGCCATGGTGGGGTGCTCGATCGTATCGATGGTGTGACTGCCGCAGCACCGGTATTTGTTGTTGGTTTTTGGTTGGGTGATTTCGGGCTAGGTGGATTTGTGCTCGAAGGTGGGAATATTTTATGAGTACGCAATCGTCAAGCCTGGATCGAGTACCTGACGGGCCTGTCGGTATTACTATTCTTGGCGCTACTGGTTCCATTGGAGTGAGCACGCTGGATGTTATTTCTCGTCATCCGGATAAATATCGTGTTATTGCCTTGACGGCTAATCAGCAGGTTGAAAGGCTTGTTTCCCAATGTCGTGATTTTGAACCACAGTACGCCGTACTGGTTGATCCAGATGCTGCGGACAAGGCCAGCGTACAAATTAAAAGTGCGGGACTGGATACCCAGGTTTTGAGCGGTATTGAAGGCCTTGAAAAAGTTGTTGCTTTAGAAGAAACCCAGCAAGTTATGGCAGCCATTGTCGGTGCTGCAGGGTTACGCCCAACATTGGCGGCAGCGAAAGCGGGAAAACGCATTTTGCTGGCAAATAAAGAAGCGCTAGTCATGTCCGGCAAAATATTTATGGATGAAATTCAGTCTAATAACGCAGAACTGTTACCAATCGATAGTGAACACAATGCAATATTTCAAAGTATGCCGTCTGATTATTCTAAAGGACTAAAAACAGTAGGCGTTAAACGTATATTGTTAACAGCATCCGGTGGGCCGTTCCGCGAAGCTGATGTATCGACCCTGGGAAGAGTAACACCTGAACAGGCATGTAATCATCCAAACTGGAAAATGGGTAAAAAGATATCTGTAGATTCTGCAACCATGATGAATAAAGGTCTGGAAGTCATTGAGGCATGTTGGTTGTTTGGAACAAGTCCGGATAAGATCCAGGTTGTTATACATCCAGAAAGTGTTATCCATTCCATGGTGGCCTATGACGATGGTTCCGTGTTGGCTCAATTGGGTAATCCGGATATGCGAACCCCCATTGCTCACGCTATGGCCTGGCCTGAACGTATGTCGTCAGGTGTTGCGGATCTTGATTTATTTGAAACTTCACAGCTTAATTTTGAACGCCCAGATATGGAACGTTTTCCCTGTCTGCAACTTGCATACAACGCTATGAACCAGGGTGGTACGGCTCCTGCAATTCTGAATGCGGCTAATGAAGTGGCAGTACAGGCATTTCTGGATAATAAAATATCATTTATTAAAATACCTAATGTCATAAAAATAACGCTGGATGAAATAGAAAGTGCGGAAGCTCTGTCGTTGGCTGCTATTTTGGCTGCGGATGCATCTGCGCGTGAGTTTGCACAGTCGATAGTGGCGGGGGGTATGCAATGACATCCTTCCTGAGTTCAACCTTAGCGTTGATCGTCACTTTAGGCATACTGATTGCTTTTCATGAATATGGCCATTTTTGGACGGCCCGTAAACTTGGCGTCAAGGTGTTGCGTTATTCAATCGGTTTTGGGAAACCTTTATGGATGCGTCGCCGCGGTGCGGATCAGACAGAATATGTGCTTGCCGCAATTCCCCTGGGTGGTTACGTTAAGATGCTTGATGAGAGGGAGGGCGAGGTTGCTCCGGAGGAGCTGCATCGCGCCTTCAATCGACAGTCGGTGTGGAGCCGTTTTGCGATTGTAGTGGCCGGACCGATGTTCAATTTTATATTTGCAATATTGGCTTTCTGGCTCATGTATCTCATTGGTGTCCCGGGTGTTAAGCCAATTATCGGCGAAGTTGAACCAAAAACTGTGGCTGCAATATCAGGTTTTAAAATTGGTGATGAAATAATAGCAATTGAAGGTGAGGAAACTCCTACGTGGAGTGTTGTGAGGCTTACACTACTTGATCATGCATTAGATGCGGATGTAGTTTCCATGGAGGTTCGTGGCCGTGATGGTAGTGTGCATATTCTAAGTCTGCCCGTTAAGGATGTTACAACAGAAGTAAAACAGAAAAATTTATTAGCGTTTGTTGGTATTAATCCATTTCGGCCCGAGCTACCCGCCGTTTTGGGCGAACTCGAACCCGGTGGACCCGCCGAAATCGCAGGATTACAAAAAAATGATCGCGTTTTAAAAATAGGTAATCAACAGGTTACTGGTTGGGCTATGTTGGTGGATATTGTACGTGCGCATCCACAGCAAAAAATCTTGATAGAAATCGAACGGGATGGGGTCATCCAGACCATTCCTGTCAATACTGGCCAGCAAAAAATTGATACAGGTTTTGTTGGTAAAATAGGTGCGGCTGTAGCTCGTCCAGATAAACTGGATAAAGAGTACCTGGCAGAAATAAAATACTCATTTTTTGATGCGCTAGGTGTAGCGGTGGTGAAAACCTGGCAAATGTCCGTTTTAACATTGCGTATGATAGGTAAAATGATTGTTGGCGAGGTTTCGCTAGACAATTTGAGTGGCCCGATTACGATCGCAACCTATGCGGGTTACACCGCAAGCGCCGGCCTCAGTCCATTTTTGTATTTCCTTGCGGTTATAAGCATTAGCCTTGGTGTACTCAATTTGTTACCAATCCCATTGCTGGATGGTGGTCATTTACTCAATTATTTAATCGAAATGGTTAAGGGTAGTCCTTTGTCTGATGCTGTTCAGGCACATATGCAGCGTGTGGGTATATTTTTTCTGGTGATGTTGATGTCTTTGGCGCTTTATAACGATCTTGCACGCCTGGTTAGCAGTTAATGAAAATTTTCATGTCTCATAATTACGGTAAACACGTACAAAATACTAAACTAGCTCCGTATGTGAGGTTGTGGTTGGGGGCAATTCTTACCATATGTTTTATTTTTCCGGCGTTAGCGATGGAAAAATTTATGGTCGAGGATATCCAGATAATCGGTCTGCAGCGAATATCTCTGGGCACAACTTTTAACTACCTGCCAATTAAGGTGGGCGAAGTTATTGATAATAAAAATGCTAGTAATATTATTCGTGCGCTGTATAAAACAGGATTTTTTGAAGACATACAGTTAGTTCGCGAAAATAATGTACTGAAAATTATTATTGAGGAGCGCCCGTCAATCGCGAAAATTGAAGTATTTGGGAATAAAGAATTAGACACGGAAGAGTTAAATGAAGTGATGAAGCAGATTGGCCTGACTGAGGGTCGTATTTTCAACCGGTCTTTGCTTGATCAGTTGGAACGGGAGCTGAATCAGCAATATTTAAGCCTGGGGAAATATAGCGTAAAGATAGAGTCAAAATTGACAGAACTTGAGCGTAATCGCGTAGAGGTTAGTGTTGATATAGATGAAGGTGAGGTTGCAAAAATCAAGCAGATAAATCTCATTGGAGTCAATTCGTTTGATAAAGAGAAGCTGCTAGATAAATTTTTATTAACGACACCGACAATGTGGACAGGTATAACTGACAGTGGTAAATATTCTAAACAGGAATTATTGGCGGACCTTGAAACATTGCGATCATATTATCTTGATCGCGGTTATATCCATTTCGATATCAACTCTTCTCAGGTTTCAATTACCCCTGATAAGCGCGATGTTTATATAAACATCAATATCAGTGAAGGTGGAAAATATACTGTAAGCGAAGTGAAGCTGGCAGGTAACCTTATCGTAGACGAAAAAATTCTTCGTGATTTAATTGAGGTGCGAAAAGGTGACGTGTTTTCGCGTAGGAATTTGGTTAATTCCAATAACAAGATAAGCGAACACCTTGGTCTTAGTGGATATGCCTTTGCGAATGTTAACGCTGTTCCAGATATAAATGATGGGGAGAAAACAGTTTCATTAACCTTTTATATTGAACCTGGAAGCAGAGTTTATGTTAGGAGAGTTAATATAACCGGCAACACAAAAACACTTGATAGTGTTGTGCGGAGGGAGGTGAGACAGATGGAAGGCGGATGGTTATCTCCTTCTTTAGTCGAGCGTTCTAAAATACGCCTACAGAAACTGGGTTACTTCGATACTGTTAATGTGAAAACACCAGCAGTTGAAGGGACAACTGATCAGGTTGATTTAAATTTTGATGTGACGGAAGGTTCTACTGGTAACTTTACAGCGGGACTAGGTTATGGCCAAACGCAAGGTTTATTATTTAATACCAGTGTTACTCTGAATAATTTTCTCGGTACTGGAAAGCGTGTCGCTCTCGAGCTTAACAACAGTAAAGTGAATACGGTTTATCGATTCTCTTATACCAACCCTTATTACACACCGGAAGGGATAAGCCGTGGTTTCAGTCTGCATTCACGTTCCACCAATGCTGATGAAGCTAACCTTGCCGATTTCTCAACAAATAATTATGGCGTTAGTGTTAATTATGGATTCCCTATTAGTGAATATAAGCGCGCTTCCCTCAGTTTGGGATATGAAAAAACTGATCTCACTATAAATCCTTTAACAGCACCTCAATCGTATTCAGTTTGGGTTGCCGAAAATGGCAGTGAATTTAATACAATAACCACAACGGTGGGTTGGTCTCACGATACTCGTAATCGGGCCATTTTCCCAAGCAAGGGTTACTACAGTTCTATTTCAACCCAACTAGCCATACCTGGCGGCGATTTGGAGTATTACAAAATAAGCCTGCGTCAAAAATGGTATATGCCTATAACGAAATCTATTGTCCTCAAACTTTCAGCTGATTTAGGCTATGGCGATGCTTATGGGGATACCAGTTCATTGCCATTCTACGAAAATTATTATGCTGGTGGTGGTCGTACAGTGCGCGGCTATCGAGGCAATACCTTAGGGCCACGTGATAACCTCACAAATGAGCCAATTGGAGGCAATGTCAAGACTGTTGGACATGTAGAAGTCTTCTTCCCGTCCCCATTTGGTGAAGAAACCTCCAATACCTTTAGGCTGAGCGTCTTCTACGATGTGGGTAATGTGTTTGACTCAGAGGACATTATAACTGCAGATGAGCTGCGTTCAGCATACGGATTTTCCGCTATATGGCTGACTCCCGTGGGTGCGCTGACATTCAACTGGGGTTGGGCAATTAATCCGAAAACGGGTGACGAGCTAGAAGGCTTCCAGTTCGCCATTGGTGCCCCATTTTAGTGCTGCGGCATTGGGTTGTGGAGAGAATCGTGGCATCATATACGCGTCCGGGGAAGAGCTAACCATTTAGGCCTGATTGTGGAGTATGATTTTAATGAGTCCAATGAATAAACGCATAGACAGGCAATCTAATTTGTCTTTTCTTAAATTATTAGCCACGTGCTTGTTGGGCGCTCTATGGCTGATTTCAGCCAATGTTGCTGCAGCTGATTTGAAGGTGGGGTTTGTGAATGCGGCAAAAGTTCTGGAGCAGGCACCACAGGCGGATGCTGCAAGAGCGGCATTGGAGAAAGAGTTCTCTCCACGAGATAAATCACTTCTAAAGTCCCAGAAAGATATCCGCAAACTTGAAGACAGGCTGGCACGGGATGGTGCCATAATGAGCGAATCAGAACGACGTAAGCTGGAGCGTAATATTGTTTCACGCAAACGTGACATTAAGCGGGAGCAGGAAGAATTTCGCGAAGACCTTAATATTCGTCGAAACGAATCTTTTGAAAAATTGCGCCGCCGTGTTTATGAAGTCATCGTGGATATCGCGAAAAAAGAAAAATATGACCTGGTAGTCAGCGACGGAGTAGTTTATGCGGATGATCGCATTGATATCACTGATAAAGTGGTGGGGCGCCTGAAACAGGAATTTAAACAATCCACCAAGAAATAATAGTTAGACCGTGATTACTCTGGGAGAATTAGCAAAACGTTTGGGCGTCCACGTTACAGGGGATGCAGATTGTGAAATCTTTCGAGTAGCAACTTTGGTTAATGCTGGCGAAGGTGATATTGCTTTTCTCCATGATTCAAAATACCGTCATCTTATTGGTAAAACCAGCGCGTCAGCTATTATTGTAGATGAGATTTTTTCTGCTGATCTTCACACTAATGGCATTGTTGTAAAAAATTCACATATCGCCTTTGCGCAAGTGGTCGACTGGTTAAATCCTGTTGAGCCTAAAGAAGGTGGTGTGCACCCCAACGCTATTATTGATCCTGAGAGTAAAATTCATCCTGATGTTTATGTGGGACCGCAATGTGTAGTGGAGGCGGGCGCTGAAATCGCCGCTGGCTGTGAACTTGGTCCTGGTTGTATTATTGGGGAAAACGTTTCCATCGGCGAGGGAAGTAAGCTGGTTGCAAATGTAACGCTTTGCCATGATGTAAAAATTGGCAGTAGAGTAATACTTCATCCTGGCGTAGTAATAGGTGCAGATGGTTTTGGCCTAACGAATGATGATGGTCGCTGGATTAAAGTTCCTCAGGTTGGAAGTGTGATTATTGGTGATGATGTAGAAATTGGAGCCAATAGCACTGTTGATCGAGGTGCTATAGAAGACACAATAATCGGACAGGGTGTAAAGCTTGATAACCTTATTCAAATTGGCCATAACGTCCAGATAGGCGAAAATACAGCCATTGCAGCCTGCACCGCGATTGCCGGAAGCGCTCAAATAGGAAAACAATGCGCTATTGGTGGCTGTGTAGGCATTGTCGGGCATCTTGAGATCACGGATAATGTCACTATCACCGGTATGTCACATGTATCCCAGCCGATTACAAAACCTGGTGTTTATTCTTCGGGTACACCGTTGGAAGAAAAAAATAAATGGCACCGTAACTTCGTCAGGCTTAAGCAACTTGACGATATGGCACGTAGACTAAAGAAGATAGAAAAACAAACTGCTCGCGATGATTCCGGGAAAAATAAATAATATTTTTCTCCTAATAATAAATAACTAACGTTGAGAAATTACATTGGATAATCAATCAGAAACACTTGATATCTATGAAATACTGGAGCATTTGCCGCACCGTTACCCTTTTTTAATGATCGACCGGGTAACCGAATGTAAAGTCGGCGAACGATTGGTGGGTTACAAGAATGTTACCTATAACGAACCCTATTTTCAGGGGCACTTTCCGAATAAAGAAGTTATGCCAGGTGTATTGATTATTGAAGCACTGGCGCAGGCAACCGGTATTTTGGCTTTTCGTACCAATGGTAAGGTGCCAGATGAGGATTCTCTGTATTATCTTGTCGGCGTTGACGGGGTGAGGTTCAAACGACCCGTGATACCAGGCGACCAGCTAAAGCTTGAAGTTGATATTATAAAAACCAAACGAGGCGTCTGGAAGTTTAATGGTGTGGCATCGGTGGATGGTAATGTGGTTTGTACTGCTGAGCTGATGTGCGCAGAGCGTGAAGCCTGATGACAGGACGTGCGTATTGGTTTGATAACTATATGATGGTTAGACTTAATTAATTTTTCCGAGGTAATCCTGGTTTGATTCACCCGCAGGCCCTTATCGATCCTTCTGCTGAACTTGCTGATGGCGTGAGTGTGGGCCCCTTTTCTGTTATTGGTGCGGGCGTGACTATTGGTCAGGGTACAGAAATAGGTCCGCATGTCGTCATTGGTGGGCCAACTATTATCGGACGTGAAAACAAAATAATTGCCTTTGCATCAGTAGGCTGTGATCCGCAAGATAAAAAATATGATGGTGAGCCTACCAGGCTGGAAATCGGTGATCGCAATGTGATCCGGGAAAATTGCACTATCAGTCGGGGAACCGTTCAGGATACCGGGGTCACTCGTATCGGAAATGACAACCTGGTCATGGCCTATGTGCACATAGCACATGACTGCCAAATTGGTAACGATGCCATTTTTGCCAATAGCGTCACTTTGGCTGGGCATGTTGAGGTGGAAAACTTTTGTATTTTGGGTGGTTTTACTCTGGTGCATCAGTTTTGCAAAGTTGGCGCACACTGTTTTACCGCCATGAATAGCGTGATTTCAAAGGATGTCTTACCCTTCACCATGATCTCGGGCCATATGGCAAAGCCCCATGGCCTTAATGTTGAAGGCTTGAAACGTCGGGGCTTTACCAGCGAAACTATTCGACAGCTGAGAAAGGCTTACCGAATTATATACCGGTCAAACTTAACTCTGGATCATGCGGTCAAGAAACTGGAACCGATGGCAGATGATTGCCCTGAAATCGGTCAACTGCTTAGTTTTTTACAGCGTGTGACTCGTGGGATTGTCCGCTAGGTTGCACGCTGTGCATAACGTATGAGTAATAAACCGCTGCGCTTCGGGATTGTTGCCGGTGAAGCTTCGGGTGATTTGCTTGGCGCAAGCCTTATAGCCGCCATTAAACAACGATATCCGGATTCTATATTTGAAGGTATTGCCGGGCCTGCCATGATAGAGCAGGGCGCAAATAGTTTATTCCCCATGGATCGCTTGTCGGTTATGGGGATTGTTGAAGTATTGGGGCGATATCGGGAACTTTACGGTACACGCCAAAAACTCGCGGAACATTTTAAAAGTAATCCCCCGGATGTATTTATAGGTATTGATGCGCCTGATTTTAATCTTGGGCTTGAGCAGAGATTACATGACGCGGGTATAAAGACGGTGCATTATGTCAGCCCATCAGTTTGGGCATGGCGACAGGGCAGGGTAAAGAAGATTTATAAAAGCACCGACCTTATGCTTGCCCTGTTCCCGTTTGAGGCCGAATTCTATAAAAAACACCATGTCCCCGTCAGTTTTGTTGGTCATCCTCTTGCAGATATTATTCCGTTAAAAAGTGATAAGAAGTCGGCGCGGGAGAATTTATCCATACCATTAGAAAGTAAAGTGTTGGCGTTACTTCCAGGCAGTCGTTCTAATGAGTTGCAATATTTAGGCGGGCCATTTCTTGATACCGTTACATGGCTCAGAAATGAGTTGCCGGATCTGGAAGTTATCGTTCCCCTGGCTAACAAAAATAGACGCCAACAATTCGAGGACATTTTAAAACAAACTAATAATGCCCCGTCTATTAGGTTGGTTGACGGTAAGTCACGCGAGGTTATGGCCTCTGCTGATGTAGTATTGCTTGCATCAGGCACCGCCGCACTTGAAGCCATGTTGTTAAAAAGGCCTATGGTTGTGGCTTACAAGTTATCACCCATCACCTACTGGATAGCAAAATGGCTGGTGAAGGTAGAGAATGTTTCTTTGCCTAATTTGCTTGCTGGAGAGACTCTGGTGCCAGAATTCATACAACATGATGCAACGTCAGTAAATCTTGGTCGGGCAGTGCTGGCATATTTTGAAAACCCGGAAAAAAGTGAAAATATTCATCAGCGTTTTGATGAAATCCATCAGTCACTAAAGCAAAATGCTAGCAATAAAGCAGCCGATGCTATTTTACGGTTAATTGAAAAAAATAATTGAGAGAAATAATTGAGAGAAATAATTAGAAAGTAAAATATGAATAACAAAATAATCCTGAGTGAAAGAGCAAATCAACTTTTAGTTGCCGGTGTTGACGAAGTTGGGCGAGGTCCTTTGGCTGGCCCGGTGGTAACAGCCGCGGTTATTCTTGATCCGGAGAATCCCATTGATGGCCTTATGGATTCGAAAAAATTGTCTGAATCGCGTCGTGAAAAACTGGCTGTGCTTATTAAAGAACGTTCTCTTGCCTGGTCTATTGGTCGGGCAGAGGTTGAAGAAATAGATGAGATTAATATTCTTCAGGCAACTATGCTGGCCATGCAACGTGCTGTTGCAGGATTATCACCTGCACC